>JAGWBK010000017.1 GCA_021295915.1 Dehalococcoidia bacterium | reverse complement strand
CGGCTTCCCCGTCCCGCCAACCCACACCGCGGACCACGCCGAAGACCCTCCAACATAGCCTGCGAGCGTGGATCTGCCGCTGGAGCTACTTGCCGGGCCGTGTCAGTGAGGCCGCTGTCCAGACAGCGGCAGCGGCGGCTGGGGATATAGCGGCCCGTGTATCCGAAGACGCCCATCACCACGCTTGCACGAGCGGTCGTCATGGCCCACCAATAATGACTACGGTTCGTAACTTTCGCCGACTCCGCCACCGAGTTCCTGCTCCTGTCCGATGTGCCATTACCTACAGCTACTGTGAAGCAGTAGAATGTGAATGGCGGAGAAATGTTCACCAGGGGAGAACGGATGAGAGAAACAGAAACCCCGACGAGCGCGCAAGGCGAGGGGGGCGTGGCACTCCCACGTCGCCCACGCGAAGAAACGGCCCAACTCGGCAAGGAGATATACGAACGGGACATCCGGCATCAGGTCGAAGCCGACCACTTTGGAGAAGTAGTCGCTATTGATGTGGACAGCAGGAACTGGGCGATCGCCGACGGTGAAATTGCTGCGGCAGACCATCTGCGCGAGAAGCACCCCGGCGCCGTGAACGTCTTGTGTGAGCGAGTAGGTTACCGTGCGCTCCGCAGCTTTGGGTCCGGGTCTCTGCGGAGGACTAGGTGATCCAAGGTGTGGTGAACGACGCCCACTACGGCAATTGAAAACCTCTTAATCCGGCTGGCCATAGACCGCCATTACGTCAGGAATGCAGAAATCCCCCCGGAGGTCTCCCCCATGCGCACAAACACCACCAAGGCCAAACTCAACGACGGCGGAGTCGTCTTCGGGGCCATCATCACCCGCTACGCTCCCGACATGGTCGAGATCTTCGGCGCCCTCGGCTACGACTTCGTGATGATCGACTGCGAACACGGCCCAGCAGACCTCGACCAGGTCGAGCACATGGTGCGCGCCGCAGAGTCTTTCGGCATCACACCAATCGCGCGAATTCCCGACCACTCGGAATCCACCATCCTGCGGTACCTCGACCGTGGCCTGCAGGGGATTATCGTGCCACACGTGAATACCGGCGAGCAGGCCGCTGCCATAGCTCGGGCTGCGCGCTACTATCCCGACGGCTACCGCGGAATGGGTGGCGGACGAGCCCAGGACTACGGCATCGGCGTGACCCGCGACGAGGCGATTGCCTGGGTGAACTCGCAGGTGCTGGTAATCCCGATGGTCGAGGACGTCGAAGCCGTCGCCAACCTCGACGACATCCTCCAGGTCTCCGGGGCCGACGTGGTCCACGTCGCGGCCTCCGATCTCGGCCAGAGCATGGGCAATCCCGACGTGTCCGAGGTCCGCAAAGTAATGAGCGAGGTCATTCCACGGATACGAGCCGGGGGCAAGTTCGCCGGCGTGGGCGGCAACAATCCTGCCGACACAGCCGGAGTCGTCGAGTTCATCAACCGGGGCGCGAACTTCGTGACCGTCTCAGGCTGGGGCCTGCTCCGCATCGGCGCCGAAGGTTTCCTGAAGGGCGTTAACGCCGCCCTGTAAAGCCAACACGCGGTCTGCTACGTAATACAGGTATCGCACCACACTCACTCTTCTTGGCTTAGTCAATCCTTCACCGCTGACGCTCGGTTGCAAGGAGGCACCTCACGATGGGAGCAGGTAGCTACGACCACATCATCGTTGGCGCTGGTTCGGCGGGCTCTATCTTGGCCGCCCGCCTGACGGAACACCCGAACCGGTCGGTGCTGCTCCTGGAGGCGGGGGCCGACTACCCCACCAGGGATATCATTCCCGATGAGATCAGATACCTCTACGGCACCGGCACTACCATCTGGGACGGCGGCCACATCTGGAACTTCCGCGCACGGGCGACAGATCTGGCCGACATAGACATCCCCAGAGGCAGGGTCACCGGCGGCTCCAGCTCGGTGAACGACGCCCAGTTTCTGCGAGGAATGCCTGATGACTTCGACCGCTGGGCCAAGTGGGGAAACCACGAGTGGAGCTACGACAGGATCCTTCCCTACCTGCTAAAGCTCGAGTCAGACCAGGACTTCGACGACGACTTTCACGGCTCAGACGGCCCCATCATCTGCCGCCGGTACCGGCCCGATGAGTGGGGACCACAGCAGCACGCCTTCTATCGCGCGTGCCTCGATTCAGGATTCGCTGACTGCCCCGACCACAACAGGCCCGGCTCAACAGGCGTTGGTCCCCTGCCCTTCAACATCTCGGAGCGCGTTCGGGTGAGCACGGCAATTGCCTATCTTGACCCTGCCCGCAGTCGACCAGGACTGACCGTCAGGCCCAATAGTCTCGTTCACGAGATCATCTTCGATGGCCGACGCGCAGTCGGTGTGCGGATGCGGAGTGAGAACGAAGAGGTGTCAGTCTACGGTGACGAGGTAGTCCTCTGCGCCGGTGCGATAGGATCGCCGCACATTCTGGCCCTGTCGGGTGTTGGCCCAGCAGAGCAGTCGCAACGCCTGTCCATCTCTGTGGTCCATGACCTCCCCGGAGTCGGAAGCAACCTCAGAGACCATCCCGACGTCCCAATGGCATGGCGCACGCGACCGGACTTCCCGCTGAATACCGACCAGGTCACCAACGGCACCGTAACGCTTCGATTCACGTCGACGGGCTCGCCCTTCGAAAACGACATGGTGATCTACATGGGCAACTACGCGTCGGAACGTCCGATGAGGGGAGTGGACCACACGGAGCCAGTCGGAATAGGCGTGAGCCAGGGTCTCTATTTGGCGATGAGCCAGGGCGAGCTGCGCCTCCGGTCACGCGACCCGGAGCAGCCGCCTGAGCTCGACTTCAACCTGCTGGACGATCCGTTCGACCGGCAGCGAATGCGCGAGAGCATCAGGATGTGCTCCAACCTGTTCAGGCTCGAGGCATTCAACGAAATAGTCGAGGAACGCATCGCGCCCTCTGACGAGGTGCTGTCGGACGACGACGCCCTCGACGCATGGATGAAGCGGGAGGTCATCACGGCTCACCACGTCTCCAGCACCTGCAAGATGGGCCCCTCAGACGATCCGATGGCAGTTGTGGACCAGTACGGCAGGGTGCACGGCATCGACAGCCTGAGGGTCGCCGACGCGTCAATCATGCCCGACACCGTGCGGGCGAACCTGAATCTCACCGTCATGGCGATGGCAGAACGCATGGCCGACTTCATCAAAGCGGAATGACCTTCGCCGACCATACCCTGCCCATACTGGTCCTATTGAAAAAATCCCCTACGGGATCCAGGGGATCCAGACTGACTCGTTGGCATCCACCCACGCCTGAGCGGCCTGACGTACGGTCAGGTCGTTCTCGGTGAGGTTGAGCACTATCTCGTTCTGTTGCGCGTTGGTCATCTGGAACTTGGACAGGAACTCGTACGCCTCCGGGAACTCGTCCTTTAGTCCGGGCCATGCCAGCTTGGCTACGATGTCGGTTGGGAAGCCGCAGTTGAAGTTGCTGCCCTCCGGATAGCAGTCGGAAGTCCACTCGGGCATCTCGACCTGCACCAAGTCGTACTTGGCGTGCGCCCAGTGAGGCTCCCAGAGGTATGTCAGGACGGGATCGCCCCTCTGGAATGCAGCGTCGACCTCAGCCAGGGCTGCGCCTTCGGAACCGGCGAACACGACCTCGTAGTCGGCGCCGAATGCTTCAAGACGTTCCTCGGGTTTAGTGTCCCACGCTGCCGTGAATTCCAGGAGCCTCCCCTTGTTACCGGTATCCCGCGTGGCCAACACGTCCTTGTACTGGTTCAGGTCGCCAACAGTGCTTAGGTTTGGCGCGACGGCGTCGATGCCGCGCTCGGCGTCGCCATTGATCACGTACGAAGGAACGTACCAGCCCGTCTCACCCTGTATGCCCACCGGCCCTACACGCTCCACCTTTGGATCGCCTTCGGCATCCACGTACTCTTCGATGAGGGCAGCGCTGCAGGAAGGCCAGTTGCAGCACACGAAGTGGAAAACGCCCGTTTCGAGACCGATGAAGAGGGGCGCCGAGTCTGCGGGCGCGAACATGGTCGCTACCGTGTGGTCCATCTCCTGTTCCAGCAGGATCCTCATTACGGCCGTCGTGACGAGCTGGCCGTTCCAGTCCTGGTCGACAAGAATCAGGGTGCCCCTGGTCTCCGCCTCATCCGCATCGTCGTCCGTGGTTTCGCTGCACGCCACACCTGCTGCGAGGATCATGGCCAGCGCCAAAATCATCGAGAGGGCGATCCAGCTGTTCTTCACTGATTTCACTCTCTCTTTCCTTTCTGGGTTACGAGTGTGTCCGGCAAACTTGACAGGTTGCCTCATGTTCTACTTTCCTATCGGCGCATCCCTCCTAGCGAGGACTCGAGGGCCCCTCACCGAATTCCTGTTATCTCATCGCCGCAAATGGTACCTCAGCGCTCTGCTTGCCCTGGGTCATACGATCGAGCACAATCGCCATGAGGACTATTGCCATCCCGGCGACCATGCCCTGGCCTACATTGAGCCAGATGGAGTTTATGAAAACCTCCTGCCCCAGGCCGCCGCCCACGAGTCCGGCGATGATCACCATTGCCAGCACCATGATGATGGTCTGGTTGACACCCATCATGATCGTCGGGAAGGCCAATGGTATCTTGACCTGGAGCATGGCCTGAAGCCCGGTTGAGCCATGGGACGTGGCCGTCTCGATGACCTGTTCGGGCACTTCCTTGATCCCAGCGTGGTCATACGGATCACCGGGGGCAGCGCGTACACCGAGGTGGCAATTATGCCGACCAGCGGACCGATGCCCCAGAGCATTATGACCGGGATCAGGTAGACGAAGATCGGCATGGTCTGCATGGTGTCCAGTATGGGCCTCAGAATCGACTCGAACGTCCTGCTCTGCGAGGCGAGAACGCCCAGCACGATACCCACAACTACCGTGAACCCGGCAGCAGTCAGCACCTGGCTCAATGTGTCCATCGTCACATCCCAGACGCCTCCGATGCCCACGAACGCCAGCCCGACCAGCGCGAGAAGCGACACCCGCCATCCTGCGGTGAAGTAGGCCAGCACGGCTGCGACGGCCATCATAGCCGGCCAGGGGAGCCAGAGGAGCAACGTGCGAATGGGTGAGTAGCCAAGTTCGCAGAACAGGATGTCCCGTGTCCAGCTTGTAATGAAGTGGAGGTTGACCGCCATCCAGTCGAAGACCCAGTTGATTAGGCCAGCCATCGAGAACGTGAGCGCGTCCGGAAAGTCCTTCAGTGACCCGACCAGGGCGCCAAGTACCACCGGGACACCTACCAGGACCACACCTGCAACGGGAACCGTGTACCGGGCGGCCATGAACTGAAGTCCCTGGCTGAACCTCCCCTCGACCCGCGGACCAGCGGTCATGGCAGATGAAGAGGAGCGGGGGCCGGACCTCGAGAGGGCGTAACTGAACCTGTCCAGGACGATTGCCAGTAACACGATGGCGATGCCGCTCTCCAGGCCCTCACCCGCGTCAACCTCTCTCAACGATAGCCAAACATCCCGGCCGAGCCCCTGCACGCCCACGAGCGCGGTTACGATGATCATGGAGACTGCCATCATTATGGTCTGGTTGATGCCCACCATGATCGTGCTCTTCGCAAGCGGCAGCTGTACCTGGAAAAGCGTCTGGAATATCGTCGATCCGTGCGACTGGGCCGTCTCTATGGCAGCCCGGGGGACCTGGCGGATTCCCAGATTGGTGAGCCTGATAACAGGTGGGATGGAGTAGACCACCGTGAGGAAGACCCCCTGGGTGCCGCTCACCCCAAACAGGATCAGCGCGGGAATCAAGTAGACGAAGGCGGGGAGGACCTGCATGGTATCGAGCACCGAGCGAACGACTGCCTCGAAGCGATTGCTGAAGGCAGCGAGTATACCGATCGGCACACCCAGTCCCACATTGATAAGCACCGAGATTCCCACCACGCTCAGTGTGACCATCGCGGAGTCCCAGAACCCGATTAGGCCAATGAACATGACGGCAGCGCCACAGAACAGCCCCAGCCACCTGCCGCCAAGCCTCAGTCCCAGAATCGCTACACCTGCCACGACGACAGGCCAAGGCAGCCAGAGCAGGAACGTGTCGATCCCCAGGATGCCCGCGTCTATGACGTCCGAAATTGGGTTGAACAGCCAGCCTAGAGCGTCGCCGGCCCACTCGAAGAATTCGTCAATCGGCTCCTGTATGGGAGGCTGCCAGCTCTCCGGCCAGTCCCCGAAGTCTGTGGCAGCATCTGTGGTCGGCCAGTGAGTAGGCCAGTATGTACGCGGCCACCGCCGCGCCGGCCCACAGGATTCCCTGGTACCGGCGTTCGCGAAGAAAGCGGATCTGTAGGGTTTCAGCGATGGTCACATCGCTATACCCTCGTCACTTATGAGCGCAGTCATCGCTGCCTCTCGGCTGATCGTGCCAATACATCGGCCATCATCCAGCACGGCAATCGGGGCGTCGCCCGAGATCACAAGGGGAATAAGCTGTTCCAGTCGGGTCCCGGGCTCCACGATGTGACAGGAGTCCCGCATGACCGAAGCTACACTGGCGTCTACCACTCCATTAGCGGAAACGTCGGCTGAGTGAACCGTCCCGATGAAGCGGTCCTGCCCGTCGACCACGACTGCGCTTTCGCAGTCCTGATCAGCGAGTCTGCTCATCAATACCGCGAGTCCCTCATCTGCCGTGGCGAAGACTTTGGGCGACGTCATGACTGAACGTGCGGTGAGCACCTTGGACCTGGGAACATCCCGCGTGAAGTCCCGCACGTAGTCGTCGATTGGATTCGAGATAAGCTCCTCTGGCGTGCCTACCTGGACGAACTCGCCGTCCCTCATTATTGCCACCCGGTCCCCGACCTTGAGCGCCTCCAGGAAGTCGTGGGTAATGAAGACCATCGTCTTCTGTACCATCTGCTGGAGTCCGATCAACTGGTCCTGCATCTCACGCCGGATCAGCGGGTCGAGAGCGCTGAACGGCTCGTCAAACAGGAGGATCTGCGGATCTACAGCGAGAGCACGAGCCAGCCCAACACGCTGCTGCATTCCGCCGCTAAGCTCGTGCGGGTACCGTTCCTCCCAACCGGACAGTCCCACCAGCTCGATGACCTCGGCAGCCCGCCTGCGCTGGGGGTCTTGTCTATGCCCTGGATCTGCAGGCCATAGACCACGTTCTCAAAGACCCGCTTGTGGGGAAAGTTACCGAAGTGCTGGAAGACCATGCCCATCTTGTAACGGCGGATGTCACGCAGCTGCTGCTTGTTCATCGCAAGCATGTCCTCGCCGTCTATGTGTACCTGTCCCCGCGTCGGTTCGATAAGACGGCTGAGACAGCGAACGAGCGTAGACTTGCCGCTGCCGGAGAGACCCATGATGACGAACGTCTCCCCCTCGAGCACGTCGAATGAGACATCCCTGACTGCAAGTACGGAGCCGGTCTGGGTCAGCATTTCTTCCCTGGATAGGCCAGGGTCGATTGAGTCCGGCAGATAGCTGGCCCCGTCACCGAATACCTTCCACAGGTTTCGGCACACGAGCCTGGCTTCAGCGTCTACGTTGGATAAGCTAGCGATTCCACTATCACTGGCGGGGCTGTTTTCCACAGGTCTGCCCCCCGATGCTTGTACCGTCAGTTCGACCCCATATCAGGACAGGGTCGGCAGCAGGACGGGCCCCATCACCTGCGCCGATTGTATCACTATCGGTTTATAAGGACTTTGAACTGACGGAAAACCAGTCCTGTACAATGCCGCTTATGGCACTACCAGGAACCAGATTGCCCACCAGGACTCGCTGGAACCTGCGCCTGCGCCCCAGCACCGAGATGCTGACCCTGGTCTATCACAGCGGCGTTGGTCGTCACTGGCTCCCTGTTGCCAGAGGCCAACGCGGATATGCTGAAAGCAGCTGGCCTCGGACTGATCTCACTGCTGCCCGTTGTCGCCGTCGCGGCACTCCTCGCTGGCGCCCTGACCGTGGGCCGCTGGTCTGATCGGGCCCTGGACTGGCTGAACGGCGGACAGGTGCGGACCGTGCTGGCCGCCAGCTTAATCGGCGTCATCACACCGGTGTGCGGTCTGGGGATGCTGCCGCTCATTGCCACACTCCTGCGTCGGGGCCTTCCTCTCGCTCCCGTCATGGCCTTCTGGGTCTCCTCACCGGTTACAGACCCGAGCATGATGCTGATAACCGCCAGTATCATCAGCGTCCCATTCGCAGTTGCCAAGACTGCGGCGGCATTCGGCATCGGCATCCTGGCAGGTGCTGTGACCGGCCTTCTACCAGGCTACCGAAATGCCGGTCACGAGATGATGCGCCCCACGGCGCTCGAGCAGTACGATTGCTTCTGGACTGCTGTGTGGAGCAGCACACGGCCGATGATACGATGGCTGGCCCTAGCCCTGGTGCTGGAGGTGTTCCTGCAGAGGTTTGTGCCCGGTGCGTGGGTGACATCCCTGTTCGGTACGGACGCAGCCTCGTGGATCCCTCTGGCGGTCTTGGTGGGCGCTCCCATGTACCTGGAAGGCTACGCAGCCCTGCCTCTGGTCAGCGGGTTGATGGACAAGGGCATGAGCTTCGGCGCAGCCCTCGCGCTCATGATCTCCGGCGCGGCGGTTAGCTTCTACTCCGCTGTGGCGGTCGCCGCGCTCGTCCGCATCCGCGTCTTCATTCTGTACGTCCTGCTGGCGCTGCTCGGAGCCTGCCTTGCAGGGTACGCGGCCAACTGGCTCATCTAGTCCACCGAGACTCCGTACACCGACTCTGCCCGCTCGGGCGAGATGAACTCCTCGGAAACGTCGTGGCTAACTGCCTCGGCATCGCGCTCCCTGGCGTCGCCCCAGCCGCCTCCGCCGGGAGTCTGTGTCTTGATGACATGGTCGTAGGGCACAGTCGTTGTGACCTTGGAGGGTAGTCGCTTCTCAGAGCCGTTCGGGGCTTCTATGGCACACGCCGAGCTACCGGCGTCCGAGCCTCCGAACAGACCCCAGGGGCTCACTCGTTCGCGGTCGGAGCTGAGAGTCAGGGTGACACTCTCACCCAGCACTCGCAGGTGCCGGTGGATGCCGAGTCCGCCCCGGTGCTTACCGGCGCCTTCGCTATCTGGCACGAGCCCGTAGGACTCTACCAGCAGCGGATAAGCAAGCTCAATCGACTCCACCGGAGCGTTACGAGTGTTCGTCATGTGGTTCTGCACGGCATCCATCCCGTCCAAGTCGTGCATCGCGCCCTGCCCGCCCGCATAGGTCTCTACATAGTTGAAGTAGATGCCGTTCCGCGGGTCGATACCGCCGATATTGAGCAAGTTCATCGTGCCCGAGCAGGCCGCCAGTACCTTTTCGGGAATCACCGGCGCGAGTGCACCGAGCAGCACGTCGGTAATCCGCTGCGTGGTGATGATGTTGGCGTTGCACACGGCTGTCGGGTACCGCGCAGGCACCCTGACGTCGATGGGACGGTACGCGCCCGCATTGGGCGGAAGCTCCGGGTCGAGGCAGGCTTTGAGCACGTAGTAGACGCAGGCTGCGACGGAAGGCCAACGACAGTTGAGAGGGCCCTTACAGGCGTCGTCGCTCGCCGTGAAGTCAGCGACGAACGCGTCCCCCTTCGATTCGATTCTGACGCGGATGGTTATCTGCGAATCCGTTATGCCGTCGCCTTCCATCACGTCCTCGAACTCGTAGGTGCCTACGGGTATCTGCTTCAGCGCGGCCCTCATGCGCCTCTCTGAGTAGTTGAGCATCTCATCGAGGTATCGCTTCACCATAACGGGTCCATACCGAGACGCGAGGTCAGTCAGCCGGCGCTCGGCAACGCTGTTGGCGGCGTACTGGGCAAGAAGATCACCCCTCACTTCGGTCCTGGGGCGAACGTTCTGAGAGATTAGAGCCCACAGGTCGCGGTCGAGCTGTCCCTTGCGGAAGAGGCGCACGGTTGGTATCTGCAGACCCTCCTGGAAGATCTCCGTGACACCGAACGGCATCGACCCCGGAGCAAATCCACCCATGTCGACATGGTGGGCCTGGTTGGCGGTGATTGCGATAAGCTCGCCCTCATAGAACACCGGCGAAATCAGCGCGAGGTCGTTGAGATGGCCGGGACCGGCCGGATAGGGCGTGTTGAGCGCGACGGCATCGCCCGGCTCCAACTCCTCGAACGGGTACTGGTCCATGGCCGTCAGGACGGCGGAGTGCATCGTCCCCAGGTGCAGCGGTGTGCCAATCTCGCTCTGCGCCACCACCACCACGTCTCCGGAGCCCGTGTAGATCGCTCCCGACGTATCCCGGCGGTCCTTGATGTTCGTGGAGTAGCTCGCCCGGATCAGCGCGGCGATCATCTCGTCCGCGATGGAGTAAAACCCATTGCGCATAACCTCCAGTGTGATCGGATCGACGTTCGTTTGCGTCATTTGCCTACCTGGTTCGAGAGAAGTTCGTAACTGCCGTTGTCCATGGCGGAATCTACTTGGGTCTACTGGCAATGAGTAGGTTGAGGTAGTTGTCTACGGTGGCCACCTGACCCTCCCAAACGACCGTCGTGGAGTCAAGTTGCTCTACGATTGCAGGCCCCTCGATCACGTCGCCGGGACGGAGGCCTGACCTATCGTAGATGCTCGTCGACTTCGGCTCATTGCGGAAGTACACCTTCCGCTCTCCAGTACGGGCGCGAGACGGGTCTCCGGCTTTGCTCCGTGAATCACTGGTGAGGTCTGGCCGAGGCATGGACGCCAGCGCCGTGACCCGGAGGTTGACGACCTCGACCGCGTTATCCCGCGAGGCGTAGCCGTACGTGCGTACGTGTGCGTCGTGGAATCGCTCGACGATCTCATCGACGTCGCCCTGTTCTAGTATGCCGGATGCAGCCAGTACCTCCAACTCATAGCCCTGTCCGACGTATCGAGCGTCCGCCGCACGAATGAGAGACACATCTCCTGGCGCGACATCCTCGCGGGCCATTTGCTCCATCGCCTGCGACTCCAGGTGCTCGTACCAGGACGTGATCTCGGTCGGCGACAGTTCATCACCCGGCCTGAGCACGGTTTGCGCAAAATCGTGTCTCAGGTCGGCCATCAGCAGACCCAGCGCCGAGGTGACGCCCGGAGCGACGGGAACTAGCACTGTGGGAATGTCCATCTCGTCGGCAAGCTCCGAGGCATGTACCGGCCCCGCTCCACCGAATGCCACGAGGCAGAACTCGCGCGGGTCGTAGCCCTTGGAGACCGAAACGACCCTGATACCCTTTACCATGCTGGCGTTGACGACCTGCACGATGCCTTCGGCTGCCTCCTCCACTGTGAGACCCAGAGGCTTGGCGATGCGCTCAGTGATGACATTTCGGGCCAACTCCTCATCGAGGGTCATCGTGCCGCCGAGCAGACTCGTCGCCCCAAGCCTGCCGAGAACAAGATTCGCGTCCGTTACCGTCGCCTCAGTGCCCCTATTGCCGTAGCAGGCAGGCCCGGGCTCAGCGCCTGCACTCTGCGGACCAACCCTCAGCGCTCCGCCAGGATCTATCCACGCGATGCTTCCTCCACCCGCGCCGAGCGTGTGAATGTCCACCATCGGCACCTTGACCGGGAGACGCTCCAGTTCGCTTTCCTGGGTCCGGCGGACTTCGCCCCGGAACGAGAGAGACACGTCGAAGCTCGTTCCTCCCATGTCGATCGAGATGCTGTTGGCTTCCCCCGCCTGCTGAGCGATGGCGACGGCGCCGATGACACCTGCCGCCGGCCCCGAGAGGATCGTATGTACGGGACGCTCGATGGCCGTCTCCACACCCATCGTCCCGCCGTTGGACTGCATGATGTACAGGTCCGAGTTGATCCCCACGTCGGCGATACTCTCTTCGAGCCGGCGCAGGTAACGCTCCATTACCGGCGCGACATAAGCGTTAATCGTCGTCGTACTCATCCGCTCGTACTCTTTGAACTCCGGCAGTATCTCGTGCGAGAGCGATACGGGGATGTCCGGCAGTTCCCGGCGTATGGCGTCGCCAATGGCCTGTTCGTGGACAGGGCTGGCGTAGGAGTGGAGGAGGCACACGGCAACAGCGTCGACTTCAGCCTCCCTGATGCTCTTGACTATGACATCCAGCGCTTCTGGCTCCAGGTGCTTCAGTACCTCTCCGGTGTGAATTACTCTCTCCTGTGCCTCAAAGCGCAGGCTGCGTGGGACCAGCGGGTCGGAACGGCGAATGCGCCAGTCGTAGAGGTCGGGCCTGTCCTGCCGACCGATCTGCAGGACATCCCGGAATCCCGCGGTAACGATCAGCGCTGTCTTCGCGCCACTGCGCTCCAGGAGCGTGTTCGTCGCTACCGTTGTGCCATGAATGAAGAAGTCGATCCGGTCATGGGAAACGGCGTGCCGGTCCATCAGTTCGCGGATTCCGGCCGCTACTCCGAGGGCCTGGTTGACCGGCGTGGAAGGGGTCTTGGCGAATTCGAGACGGTTGGTATCGGTGTCGTAGAGGGCGAGGTCGGTGAACGTCCCCCCGACATCGACTCCCAACCGAAAGCTCATGTGATTACGTCCCTGACCGGGAGCCAGAAAGGCGGTGAGACGCCTTGTTCCCAAGCCACGTAAGATGGCGCCGAGTGTAGCATCGGGCATATAGACCGTCAACGAAGACAGTCTGACAATGCCCGGGTGCTGAACGTATAATGTCCACCAACACGAGCCGTCCATAGTCTGACCGACTCCGAAGGAAAATGCCATGACAACTTCCGAGCGCAAGGTACTGATCGTATGCGACCAGCGCGTGCGCGATATGAGCTTCCTGGCTTCGGACCTGGAACGGCTCTCCGAGTTGGCCGACTGGGAGTGGCTACACTTGGAGGGAGGCGTCCAGTTCGGGCCGAACGAGAACCCTGACGCGATCAGGCAACTCATCGAACGGGCCGCGGACGTCGATGGCCTGGTCGTTTCCCACGGCTCCCCGCTAATAAGCGCCGAAGTCATGGACGCCGCACCAGATCTCAAGATCATTGGTGAACTGGAGGGAGACAGGTTCGCCTACCGCATCGACGTGGAGGCGGCCTGGGAGCGCGGCATCCGAACGGTCGACACCACGCAGGGTTCGTCCTATCCGGTCTCCGAGTGGGCGCTTGCACTGATCCTGATATCTCTCCGCAATGCGGGAGCAAGTTTCAGGCGCATTCTGGCGGGAGACGCTGCCCAACCCGCTCGCGACGAATTTGGATACATCAACGGCGAGTTGACCGGCAAACGGGTCGGACTGATCGGATGCGGCCACATAGGACGCAGGCTGGTGAAGTACCTCAGACCGTTCGACGTGGACATTCGAGTCTACGATCCTTATCTGCCCAGCGAGATGCCGGACGCGATCGGCGTTGTGAAGACCTCGCTCGAAAACGTGCTCTCGAAGTCAGACGTCATCGTCTGCCTTGCTCCCCTCACACCTGCCACGGAGGGAATGATTGGCCAGCGCGAACTCGACATGATCACTTCCAACTCGGTCTTCGTGAACGTGTCGCGCGGCGCTATTGTCGACAGCAACGCCCTCATAGCTCGCCTCGAACGTGGAGACATCGTTGCTGGACTGGACGTGTTCGACCCAGAGCCGATTCCCGCGGACAGCGAGATCATCGGTCTCCCCAACGTCTTCCTGAGTCCTCACATTGCGGGCGTGACGCAGACAAGCTACCAGCGATTCTTCACCCTGATGGTCGACGAACTCGAGCGATTCTTCCAGGGAGACGAGCCCCTGTTCGAGCTGACCCCAAGGTCATTGGCGAACCGTAGAGGTTCGGATACACCTCAGGGCTGAGCGAGAACCGCTATCCTGGCGCCAACCAAGTAAGGAGCTCTAGTCATGGCAAACAAGATCCGCCTGGGGTTCGTGGGTGCGAACGTAAACGCGACCTGGGCATCTCAATCGCATTTCCCTGCGCTGCTGTCCAGTCCGGATGTTGAGATGACCGCAGTCTGCACTACCCGCCCCGAGAGCGCAGAAGAAGCTCGTCAGGCCTTCGGAGCGAAGCTCGCCTTCCACGACTTCCAAGAGATGGCAGCATCGCCTGAAGTCGACGCTGTGGCTGTGGTCGTTCGCGTGCCATCGCACTACGGACCAACGAAGGCCGCCATAGAAGCCGGCAAGCACGTCCTCACCGAGTGGCCTCTGGGACAGAACACCGCCGAAGCCGTGGAACTTGCGAACCTGGCCAGAGAAAAGGGTGTGCAGACCGCAGTGGGCCTGCAGTCTCGAGTCAGTCCCGCTCTGCTGTTTGTCAAAGATCTACTTGAAACCGGATATGTGGGAGAGGTGATCTCCTGTCACGTGACCACCATGCGCGCTGGCGCACTGGAACGCCCTTCCAGCGACACATGGCAGCGAGATGTAACCCAGGGCGCGAACACCCTGACAATCGCAAATGGACACGTCATCGACGCCCTGCGCTTCGTAGCCGGCGACTTCGCCCGTGTGGCGTGCATGGTCAGCACTCAGGCCGGGCAATGGTACGAGACCGACACACAGCAGTTCGTGGATGTCACGTCGCCGGACAACGTGCGAGTCAGCGGACAGTTGGAGAGCGGCGCGGCAGTGTCGGTCCACGTCGGAGCTATCCCCTGGGCCGGCACCGGCTTTCGGATGGAGATCTACGGACGCGAAGGCACCCTGATCACCACTGGGAGCGTCTCATCGCAGCGTGGCGAGATGCTACGTGTACAGGGCGCACGGGGAAGCAATGAACTGCAGGACCTGGAGATACCTGACCGTTTCGTCTATGTGCCGTCCGACTTCCCTCAAGGCGACCCCTTCAACGTCGGACAGCTATACACCCTGTTCGCAGAGGCGATACGGACCGGACACAACCGTGCGCCGACGTTCGACACAGCAGTTGATCTGCATCGCTTCATAGACACCCTCAAGCAGGCGTCAGACACCGGCCGGGAGTTGCCGGTTAACTGATAAGGGCAGGACCCCTTCGTTTTCGTCTCGCCGTCAATCTCTCGTTCGCCCCCGTATCAAGTACGGGGCAGGCTCTGAGCTTGTCGAAGGGCCGCCCGTTCCCAATACCCTCTATTCCACTAGGCTTTCGCGGCTACCGGCTGGTGAGCCTTCAGGAAGCGCCGGGCGTGGTCTACAACGTTGTCGATGTTCTCCTGCGTGTTCTTCCAGGGGAAAATAGTGACCTCGGAGTTCGGCGCAAGGTCGGCGACCTCCATCGCGCACTCATACGGGTGCGCAGGCACGTTGTCAGGCGCAATCAGGAGCGGTGTCTGCAGCGCACGCACGAAGTCGCGCGAAACAGTGAAGACGAAGTCGGCGCGGCTGGTGTACATGCTGGTCAGGAAGTCGTGGACCATTCCCTCTGTGACTTCAGGCCGCCTTTCGCGAAGAGGCGGTGCCCATCGCGATGTGTTGTTCTCGTAGAAGATGTTCGGCGCGTCAGGGTTGAATCCGCTGGGCTGCATCAGCGCCGCTGCCACGACGCGGTCAGGAGCAAGCCTGAGCAGGTTGTGGATCATCGGCCCGCCGATGCAGAAACCCATGACCAGGAACTTGTCGATGCCGAGATGGTCCATCAGCCCTAACTGGTCCTCGGAGTAGGCGTCCCAGGGGCGGTCGATCTCCAGCGGGCCGCTGGACTGTCCCCCGTCAGCATTGCGCAGGTCTGCAGCGATGCAGTGGAAGTCGTCCTTGTAGGTCTCCATGGGATTGAACGGCACCGCCGAACTCAGTGATGCGATGCTGGAGTTGAGCCCGCCGCCTGAAATGATCATCAGCGGAAACCCGGAGCCGACCTCTTCGTAGTAGATGCTGGTTGACCCTCTTTCATAGAACGGCATGGCAATTGTCCTCCATGTGCGAGCTGCAAAGCTAACTCGATACCTAAAACGCAGGCTGGCTGTTAGAGTGCAACTTATCACACATTCAGGTGCTAAGGCCCAACGCCGAAGGAGCATACCCAGGGAGGTCTACCATGCCACTGCAGCTCGATCACACAATCGTACCCGCCTACGACAAGGTGAAGTCTGCGGAGTTCATCGCCCGCATCTTCGGACTGAAGTACGAGGGTACCTGGGGACACTTCGCGCCCGTCAAGGTCAACGATACATTGACGCTCGACTTCGATGACTCGGACGACCCACGCTCCAACCACTACGCCTTTCTGGCCTCGGACGAGGAGTTCGATGCGGTGCTGCAGCGCGTCAAGGACGAGGGGATCGCCTTCGGGAGTGGGCCACGTTCGCGGACGGACGGCAAGATCAACCACGAGAACCAGGGACGCGGGTTCTACTTCGACTGTGAGAATGGTCACGTGTGGGAGGTCATCACACACACCTACATCACTGACTAGCGCACATTACCGACCCAGCGTTCCGTACCGCGCCTTGTTCAGACCTTTTCTGATTGAAATCGACCCTCGCCGCACGGCGTTTGGCGGTGGCATTCAGACATATACCGGAGGTAATCATCATGGCGGCACGACGCCCTACTGTCGAAGAGTTTTCCCGAATAGCGGAGGAATACAACCTGGACCCGTCGCTCGCCGACATCGAGTCCTACATTGAGTTGAGCCAACCCATCCTCGACTCGTACGCCCGATTGGACCAGCTTACCGCGCCCAGCTTGCCGGTCAAATACCCGAGATCGCCAGGGGCACGACCCCAGCCGGAAGACAACCCATTGGGAGCCTGGTACTGGCGCTGCGACATAACAGGCCCTCAGGGAGGAACTCTCTCCGGCAAGACGGTGGCCATCAAGGACAACGTCTGCGTGGCAGGCGTTCCCATGATGAACGGCACCAGCGTTCTTGAAGGCTACGTCCCAGACGTAGACGCCACCATAGTCACCCGGATTCTCGATGCCGGCGGCTCCATCAAGGGCAAGGCGGTCTGCGAGAGCTTGTGCTTCTCCGGCGGCAGCCATACGTCTGACACCGGTCCGGTCCACAACCCTCACGACCACTCGCGCACTGCCGGAGGCTCCTCCAGCGGCAGCGCGGCATTGGTTGCAGCGGGAGAGGTGGACATGGCCATCGGTGGCGACCAGGGCGGGTCGATCAGGATACCGGCCAGATGGTGCGGCATCTACGGACTCAAACCAACCTACGGGCTGGTCCCCTACACCGGAGTCTTTCCAATTGAGCTAACCCTGGACCACACGGGGCCAATGGCACGGACTGCCGCCGACGTTGCACTGCTGCTGGAAGCAATCGCCGGACCCGATGGGCTGGACCCGAGGCAGAAGGCCGGACTTCCCGGACAAGCTTATACACAGGCGCTGACAGGGGACGTGACTGGTCTCCGATTGGGCATCGTGCAGGAAGGGTTTGGCTTGGATGAGTCTGAAGCGGACGTGGACGAGGCGGTGGAAAACGCGGCCCGCTCGTTCGAGAGCATGGGGGCGCAGGTGGAAACGGTCTCCATACCCTGGCACCTGGATGGGATTCACCTCTGGAGGGCCATCGCGGTGGAGGGAGCTACGATGCTGATGGTGGCCGGAAACAGCATGGGCACCAACTGGAAGGGCCACTACACCACCGGATTACAGGACATCTACGCTCACGGATGGCAGAGCAGGGCCGACGATCTGTCGGAGACCACCAAGCTGGTGGTCTTGATGGGACAGTACATGCAGGACAGGTATCATGGCCGCTACTACTCCAAGGCTCAGAACCTGGCCAGAATGTTGACCGCCGCCTATGACCAGGCGCTCAGCGAGTACGACCTGCTGGTGATGCCTACCCTGCCGATGAAGGCGACGGTTATCCCGCCCGCCGATTGCAGCAGGCAGGAGTACACTGACCGAGCTCTGGAAATGATTCCAAACACCTGCCCATTCGACGTAACCGGCCATCCGGCCATCTCGGTGCCGTGCGGAGTATCCGATAGCCTGCCCATAGGTATGATGCTGGTGGGACGTATGGGGGATGACGCAACCGTGCTGCGCGCCGCCGACGCCTACGGACGAAACAGCTAGAGCGTAGCTACAGACGGGCGCAACTCAGGCGGCCTGTGAATTCTGTACCGGGCTGCCGGCGGTATGTGAAAGTGTGCGGACAAGCATGAATGTCAACCGACAGACCCCTCTACTCAGGGCTGAGAAGTGTAGGTAAGAGTGCGCAGACAAGCATGAATGCCAGCCGACAGACCCCCTCTCCCTCAGGGAGAGGGTTGGGGTGAGGGTGAAAGGTACGAATACATACCCCTGTCACTTTGGGAGGACCTCGCTCCTTACTTCCACTGCTTGATGAAGTCTGCGACGCGCTCGCCTATCATCAGGACGGTGACGTTGATGTTGGCCCGCACACACTCCGGCATGATAGAGGCGTCCACGACCCGCAGTCCATCCGCACCATAGACGCTGCCGTACTGGTCCACCACGGCCATCGGGTCTGAGCTTGGCCCCATCTTGGCGGTACAGGAGATGTGATGCCCGGTGCCCACGTTTCTCTTTATCCACAGGTTCAGCGCCTCGTCCGACTCCAGGTCCGAGTCCTCCGGGTACACCCTCTCGTCGATCATGGCAGACATCGAGGGATGGTCCTCCAGGCTGACGATGAGGCGAACGCCCTCCCGGTACCTGCGCAGGTCCTCCTCGTGGTCCAGCAGGTTGTAGTCGAGATAGGGATAGTCCCTGTAATCATTGGAGCGCAACCGTAGCTCACCCTTGGACAGGGCCAGGTTCAGACCAAGTCCTGCGCCCAGTCCTACTAGGTCGCCGTGCTCGCCGCCCATGCGCCTGCTCCTGCCCCCAGCCGCGGACAGATAGACGATCATATCGGTCTTCAGTGAAGAGCCTTCGGCCGTGTACCTGACCACCAACTGGCCGTTGGGCACGAAGCGTTGCAGTTCCACCTCCGGCTTCGTCGCCCACAATATACTGATGAGCGGATGGTCGGCCAGGTTCTGTCCGACGCCCGGCGAGTCGACGACGGTCTGGATTCCGTGCTCACTCAGGTGGTCACTCGGGCCGACGCCGGAGAGCATCAGTATCTGGGGAGACCCGATGGCGCCCGCACTGAGGATGACCTCATCGGCCTCCACGACAAAAGTCTCATCGTCGGAAACGGCCTCTACGCCCGTCGCCCTTGGGCGTTCTCCTGTGGTGTCGAAGAGTATCTTCTTGACCATCACGTTGGCCCTGATGGTCAGGTTGAGCCGGTGACGTGAGAGTCCCAGGTACCCTATTGACGTGGACCAGCGGATGCCGTTGGGGTTGTTGAGGGGCGTTGGCCCCACTCCGGCGGTGCCGGGAGCGTTGTGGTCTTCACAGTATGGGTGCCCGTTGTCCCGCCAGGCCTCGAACCATGCCCTGTTCCCCTCGCGCCACTCCTCCTGCGGGAACCTGTGGCAGATGATGGGTCCGCTGGAGCCGTGGAAGTCCCCGGGGTCGTCCTGGTAAGTGGTGTCAGTCTCCACCTTGTTGAAGTACGGCACCAGCTTCTGGAAGCTCCACTCGTCGTTCCCCCACTCTGCCCAGGCGTCGTAGTCCTCCGGGATGCCACGGAGAAATATCTGCCCGTTGATGGCGCTGGACCCGCCGGTCACCTTGCCCCTAGGGATTTCGATGTCGGCCACTTCTGTACCCCTGGCCATGTATTGCCAGTTGTGGTCGCTGTCCCAGACGCTCTTGGTCGACATGTAGCCGTACTTGACCTCCTCAGGTAGGCTATCGATGTCCGGGTAGTCCGGGCCCGCTTCAAGGAGCAGCACCGAGGTGTTGGGATCTTCAGAAAGTCTCGTGGCGAGGATCGCGCCCGCCGAACCTGCTCCGATGACGATGTAGTCGTACTTCACTCCCTGCCTCCTGGATTGGACACTGACATGGCGCCTTCGACTGCTGCTGGGATGGTACGCACCGGAAAGAAGGCCGTCAATCGGCAGACGCCCGCAGCTCGGAATAGAATTGGAGGCCGTCCACTGGGATATCATCGGCTGACAATTTGAGATCGACTAAGGCGATAATCTCATTGCGCAGCTACATTTACCCTAGTTATTATATGAAGCTGTGTTAGATAAAGTAATGTTGCCGAGCGTACGGTGATAAGCAGCCGACTCGCCACCATCACTGCATAAGAGGAGAGTCTGTCTTGGACAATGCACTTAGTTGGTTTAGCAGGCTTGTCACGGTTCGCCCATGGGTCACACTTCTCGTTCTCCTATTGTTGACAGTTGCACTGGCAGCAGGAGCAGCGCTGCGTGAGCCTCCACCGGATGCGGCGGCGGCCCTTCCCGACGGTAGTCCAATCACCGAAGAGATTGCGGAGATCGAAGAACGCTTCGGGGAGTCAGGAGAAGTAAGGGTGTCAACGCTCCTCTTTCGGGGAGAAGCGCTCACGCCCGACGGTCTCTCGCAGATGGATACTCTGATCGATAGCATCGTGATGGATCCGGCGGTGGGGGGAATACTGGCTCCAACAGATCCCGTCTTCTCACCCACGTTGATGATCGGCGCCATGCTCCAGGTGGACAGCTTCGATTCGGTCTCGTAGTCACAGATCGACTCCGTCCGCGGTGCGCCGGGAATTGGCGATGCGATCAACCTTATGACCGGAACCGATTCGGACGGCACTCCTGTCGCCATCGCTGGTGTCAGCCTGATAAACACCGGCGACTCGAGAGTCGAAGATGCCGAGCGAAGGATCGACGAGCTCGCGACCGCCAGTGAAGGCCCACTCCGCGCAAGCAGCGTCTCTTTCGTGGTGATCGAGGACGAGTACAAGGAGTTCACCGAGACAGGCATGATGCCGCTAATTGGACTGGCGTTCCTGCTGATCACGGCGCTGATCCTGCTCTTCATGCGCACGATATCGGACCTGCTGCTGACGCTGGCCGGACTCTTCATTTCGATCATCTGGATCATCGGCGCCGAGGGCTGGATGGGACCAGGGGGGCTGGGGATCACCGGCCCTCCCAATTCGCTAACGTCGATGGTGCCGATCATCATCATCGGACTCACGGTTGACTACGCGATCCAGGCCGTGTCCCACTACCGCGAGCAGCGAGTTGCCGGCCTCCCTGTCGTCGCAGCAGTTCGGGTTGGACTGCAAAACGTCACAATACCGCTCGTCCTGGCCGCAATGACGACGATCGCGAGCCTGCTTGCAAGCCTCTTCTCACCGATTGGGATGGTGGGCGACTTCGGCATCATCTCCGGACTTGGCATAGGACTGAGCCTCATCGTGATGCTGACGCTGCTCCCAGCCGCCCGGACGATCATCGACCGGCGTCGGGAGTCTCGCGGCACTCTGCCGCCGGCACGCCCAATTTCGACCGCACTGCCCGGTATCGAGAAGACGGCGGAGTTTCTGGGGAGGGCCGTCACGCGAAGGCCCGCTCCCTACATAATCGTCGTGACCGCCGTGACGGTCGCGCTAGGTTTCGCGGCAACCGGCCTCAAGTCCGAGTACAGCATCCGCGACCTCCTGCCCCGGGGGTGGGAGTGTGCTGGAGGACCTGAACACGCTCGATACAGCCGTCGGCGGGTCTACGGAAATGACCAGTGTCCTCGTCACGGGTGAGGCCACTGAGACTCGTACCCTTCTGAATGTCCAGGATCTCGAGTCCGCCTTCGAGAGCGACGCAACGCGTCCGGGCGCTGCGGCGGGTCCGATTCTTGCTTCCTACGAGCTGCTCATACGCGACTGGACCCACGACAGCGGTCAACCAGGTGACAAGTACGACGCCGAGATGGCGTCACTCTTCAAACAGGCATCTGCAGACGTGCATCTCAATCGGGAGTTGATGCAGCAGATCCTGGACAGGCTCGAGACGCTGGACCCCCTCTCAGCGCACCTCTTGGCAAACAATCCCGAAGGCACTGACGCGATACTGATCCAGTTCCCTGCCTATACCGGCGATCCCGCGGCTACAAAGGAGCTGCAGCAGGACATCGAAAACCTCTGGTTCGGCGAAGACGACACCATCACGGCAACGTCGGACAGCATCATTTCGTTCGCGGTCACTGACGCAATCAGAGACCGGCAGACGGAATCGATCGGCACCACCGTCGCAGTGGCCATCGGCGTACTCGCGATCTTCTTCTGGCTGACCGTACGCCAGCCTGCTCTTGCGCTCATAGCAGTGGGTCCAACCGTGCTGGTCCTCATCTCAGTGCTGGGCACTATGGCTCTCCTGGGCATCCCCTACACCATCGTCACGTCGATCATTACAGCGCTCTCGATAGGAATCGGGGTCGACTACACGATCCACGTAATACACCGGTACCGTGAGGAGTACTCCCTTATACGTGACCCTGAAACAGCAGCAGTGCGGACCCTGGCGACCACTGGCTCAGCCCTACTGGGGTCGGCGCTGACCACTGCGCTGGGGATCGAAGTGATGATCCTCTCGCCGCTGGCTGCGCTACAGCAGTTCGGCATCACGGCGGCGATCACGATCTTCTACTCGCTTATCGTCTCCATCCTGGTGGTACCGCCGGTGCTGACGTTCTGGGGCGCGTACCAGAACATGAAGCTGCGCTCTATGGTTCAGCGCTGGGGAGATGAGCTCGATCTGGAGATAGAGGCCATCTATCAACGCCACGAGCAGGCGCAGTAGTCGCTAACAGTCCTGCCAATAGCACAGGCGGAGGGCGAAGCCCGCTCTGAGGCCCTGCCCTCCGCCTGTGCTCCCGCTAATCAGTCAGCAGGTAACTGGCTGATTGACCTGTATCAGATTAGTAGGCACCCAATCTGGAGCGCGGGCATCTTGCCCGCATCCGTTCGCCCTGAGCCTGTCGAAAGACGGTTGCCCTTGCTGTCCGCCTACTAATCTGGGATAGCATCCTGTCTGATTAACCCTGCTCGGCAAGCCCTCTCCGCGACTGGTACATCCCTATTCCTATGACGAAGAGGCTGAGAGCCCCGATATTCAGGAGGACGTTGCTGATGATGAGGAAGGTCCACGGGTCAGACCCTGACATGTACATCGCCACAAGGAAATTGACCACGCCCGCCGCTATACCAAGGGGTAAAATACCTATCTGGACTCAGTTTTCCCGGATCATGTAAGCCCAATCGAGTATTCCGAGCTTTAGTGGCAGTTGGAGCGTAGAGCGATGATGGACCAACCAGAAATCGAGATCTACCCCATCCCCCTCTTCCCGACGCTGTCCGTGACAGACGTGGCCGCGTCCCTTGACTGGTACACCAACAGGGTGGGATTCGTCTCCGCGTACAGCCTGCCCATGCCCGGCGGCGGACTCGCGATGGCCCACGTACGCTGGCGGAAGTACGCAGACCTGCTCCTGGTCCCCGACACATCTCCGTCCGACGCAGCACAGCCTAAGGGCATCGGCGTCGCCTTCTCGCTCCTGGTCGACACGACCTCCGTGGACGAGATGGCCGCAAATCTCGTCAGCAACGGTGTGGAAATAGCCGAAGGCCCCGTAAACCGGCCCTGGAACACCCGCGACATCGTCGTCCATGACCCGGACGGCTACAGACTGGTCTTCTTCGAGGCCGTGGACATCACCAGGAGCTTCGAAGACGTCATGGGAGACGTGTCAGACAGCGTGGCGGGCGATAGCGGCTGACTTGAGGTAGGATACCCCTAAGCCACGTTGGAGGGGCCTATGTCAGACTTCACCCTGCACGTGGGCGGCGTTGAGATCGTCGCCCTTTCAGATATGAACTTTCCGTTCCCCATGCCACTCCCTGAGCTGTTCTCGACAGTGCCCGCCGAGGCATGGACGCCCTACAAGGAGCGCTATCCCGATACCTTCGACGGCGACCACATGCTTATTGAGATCGGCTGTTACTTGGTGCGCTCTCAGGGCCGGACCATCCTGATCGACACCGGATACGGCGAGGGCCCCATCGAGTCCATCGGAGGACGCATGGGAGAGCTGATGGATGACCTCACCGCCAAGGGCGTCAGCCCCAGGGAGGTCGACACCGTCTTCATCTCCCACCTTCACTCCGATCACGTTGGCTGGAACGTCATAGAGCGCGACGGCAAGCTGCTCCCCGCCTTTCCCAACGCCCGGTACGTGGCACACCAGGCCGACCTCGACCACTTCCGCAGGCCGGACATTCAGGCGGCATCGAGCGTTCAATTCATGGACAGGTGCGTGGAGTCAATCGTCGATCTCGGCCTCTTCGACACGCTCACCGAGGACACCGATCTGACCTCTGAGCTGAGGGCTGTGCACACCCCCGGCCATACGCCGGGACACATGAGCGTTCTCGTCTCATCCCAGGGCGAAGAAGCCCTGATACAGGGGGACGTGTTCGTGCATCCAGCACAAGTGACCGAGGATGACTGGAACTGCCACTTCGACTACGACTGGCCGCTCTCCACCGAGACCCGAAGAAAGGTGCTAGACGACGTGGAAGCCCGGGAAACGCCCGTCATATCCTGCCACTTCCCCCTTCCGGGCTTCGGGACCGTCAGACGCACCGAAGGCAAACGCTACTGGCACGTAGGACTCGGCAAGTAGAGCCCGATACCCGTTCGTCCTGAGCTTGTCGAAGGATGCCTACAGGATTGCAGGCCCCTCTCTAGGGGCTTACAGGGATCGTATAGGTATACAGACAAGCATCAGTACCAGCCCACCGGCCCCCTCTCCCTGAGAGCCTGCCCCGGACTTGATCCGGGGGTGAGGGTGAAAAGTTCGCCCACCAGCAAGCCCAGAGATCGAACGATCAGAGGTGACAGCATGACCACAGAAGCAATCCAACAGATCCTCGACAGCGTCGACCGCGAAGAGATGCTCAACCTCGCCCAGGACCTCATCAGGATCCCCAGCTTCAAGACGGAGGAGAGCGACGTCGCTCGCTTCCTCGGAGACTACCTGGGGGAGCGCGGCTACGAGGTCCAGCTGCAGGAGGTCGAGCCCGGCCGCTTCCAAACCGTCGCAATCCTCAGGGGCACCGGCGGCGGCAAGTCCTTCATGCTCAACGGCCACATCGACATCGACCCGCTCGCCATGGGCTGGAAGCGAGACCCGTGGACGCCCAGCATCGAGGGCGACCTCATCTACGGCGGAGGCATTCGCAACATGAAGGCCGGCGTTTCGTCTCTCGTGACCGCAGCCGAAGCCATACGCAAGTCCGGCGTATCTCTCCAGGGCGACCTCGTACTCGCCTGCGTCGTTGGCGAGCTTCAGGGAGGAGTGGGCACGACCTACCTCTGCCAGAACGGCCCGCTAACCGACATGGCCGTGGTGCCCGAGCCGTTCGGCGCAGACAACATCCTCACCGTCCACGCTGGCGTGGTTGAGATGGCAATCCACGTCCTAGGTAACTCCCGGCACATCAGCCGCAAGGAAGAGGCCGTCGACGCCATCGCCAAGATGTGCAAGGCCGTGCCCGCCATCGATGGCGTGGAGTTCACCTACACACCCCGCGAAGACCTCCCCGGTCTGCCGAGGATAAACGTCGGCGGAATTATCGGCGGACGCGGACGCGACTACGACATGCGCGGCCCCAACTTCGTCTCCGACTTCTGCACCGTGATCGTCGACGTCCGCTTCCTGCCCGGCATGACCTCGGCGTCGGTCAAGGCCGACATCGAACGCGCCCTCGACCGCATCAAGGCCGACGACCCCGACTTCGAATACGAGATCGAGATGCCGCCCGACCCGAGGTACCGCGTGTTCACGGTCGTCATGGAACCGAAGGACGAGTACATCCTCGACTGCGTCCTGCGACAGTACCGCACAGTAACCGGACGCGAGCCCGACGGAGTCGGCACAGTGCTGCCCGGCTCATACACCGGCGACGACACCTGTCACCTGTGGCGCGCCGGAGTCCCGTGCCTGCTGTACGGTCCCGGAGGCGGCTCCGAGTCCGAGACCATCCCGGACGAGTACAGCCGCATCAGCGACATGGAGCAGGTCGCAAAGGTCCTCGCCCTCACCGCCCTCGACGTCTGCAGCCTGCCCAAGTAAGGCTGGCAATCACCTCCTCGAAGTATCTTCTGGGATTCTCGATCATCATCCGGTCGATGACCGACTGCTCGATCCCGGACTCCATCAGCCTCGGAATTATCGCGCGGCTGATCCAGAGGTAGCCGTCTGGGTTCCCCTCCTTGCCGGGCATACCGGACGAGCCGATGCGGGACAGCACGATGTTCCAGTCATGCGACAGCATCATGTTGGCATCAAGGCCCTCGTCCAGCCGCTCCTTCAGGTAGTCGGTCCTCCCCTGCCATGTGGGCAGCTCCGGTCGACCGAAGGGGTTGTTGATGTCCCAGCCGAGCCACACTCCGAGCATGGCCAGTTCGCGGTGATAGTCCGGGTCGAGGGTGTTGCTGAGATGCCCTATATAGACGTCCTGAGGCTCGACGCCCTCCTCTGTCAGGATTCGCACCTGCTCCAGGCCTATCGTTGAGTCGGCCGGCGTGTGGGTGGTGATAGGGATGCCGGTGCGCAGGTGCGTCCTGGCCGAGGCCCGCAGCATAAGCTCTTCGTTCTCGGTGATCGGGTCGCTGGTGGCCACCTTGATGATGCCGGCCTTGATGTCAGTGCCGTCGATCCCCACCTCGACTTCACGCACCCAGAGGTCCGCGATGAAGTCCTTGTCTCGTCCCCAGAAGCTGCGCGGAATGTCCAGCCAGCAGCCGGTGCAGCAGATGAACTGTACCCCCGTTTTCTCCGAGACCTCCTTCATGAGAACCACGTCCCGACCCAGGTCGAGCGGAGAGACCTCTACGACAGTGTCGACTCCGCCACTCTTGGCCTCGTTGAACGACTCCAGAGCCATGTCCAACGCCTGGTCCCGGAATTCGAGCTCGGGGTATGTCTCCCGTATGCCCGCCGACGAGTCGATCAGGTGCTCATGGGGCAGGGTGAACCCCAGGTCCGCCGTATCCAGTGGCCCAAGCACCGAGTTTATGGTCGCCATTCCACACCTCCAATCGCTCCATGCTTACCCAATAGGGGCTATCTCCAGTCGGATTGTACTAGTGTTGCCTGAGTTCTGCGGTGTTAGAATCGGCGCAGTCCTGCACGGCAGTCGTTTAATCCATACAGCAGATGACATTAGATTCCCTGAGGTGAACCATGAGGCTCGAAGGTAAGGTTGCAATCATCACGGGCGGCGCAAACGGAATGGGCGCCGAGGAGTGCCGGATCTTCGTCCGCGAGGGCGCGAAGGTCGTCATCGCCGACGTCATGGAAGAAGAGGGTCGGCAGGTCGAAGCTGAGATCGCCGAGTCAGGCGGCGATGCCGTCTTCATGAAGCTCGACGTCACCAGCGAGTCCAACTGGGCAGACGCCGTCGAAGCCACGGTTGCACGCTACGGCAAGGTGGATGTCCTCGTGAACAACGCCGGCATCAGCGGCACGCATCATCCCGACTCGATGAGCGTCGAGGGCTGGGACAACTTCATGAATATCAACGCCAAGGGCGTGTTCCTCGGCATGAAGAGCGTGATACCCGAGATGCAGAAGGTGGGCGGCGGTTCCATCGTGAACATATCGTCCATCAGCGGCATCGTGGGCCAGAACGTCATCCACATGGGATACAACGCGTCCAAGGGTGCAGTACGGATCGTCACGAAGTCCGCGGCGGTGCAGTACGCCCAGGACGGGATCAGGGTGAACTCCGTGCATCCCGGCGCGATGCCGCCGATGCGCTCGTCCAGCGCAGAGCGGGACCCGGGCATGAGGAGCAACATGGTCGATGTGGTGCCGATGCGCCGCCTGGGCCGCACCGAAGAGGTCGGACACGCCGTGCTGTTCCTGGCCTCCGACGAAGCGTCCTACATAACCGGCGCAGAACTGGTGGTCGACGGGGGATTCACCGCGGTCTAAGACAGCGAGGCCGTCTTCAGAGCAACTCCCGCCTGAACGACTCCACCCAGCGTCGCTGGTGATGCGGCAGCCCGTTTATACGGACGTCCAGGTCTATCGAGACGTGGATGGCGTCCTCGGTGCTTCGCACGTTCGCCGACGTGTCGACGTTGATCACGCCGTCCGTGCGGGTGATCGTCCTGAGGTGTTGACCTATAGCCGTGGTGTCTGCGGGGTCGCGGTTGTTCGCCCACACCTCGAGCTTCGCTTCCGTCCTGACGTTCATGTCCGCGCTGGCCCTATCCTCGTTCACCGTGTGCAGCCTGAGCCCTGTGCGGTCCCTCAGCATGTCTTGCGCAATCTCCCAAGGGACCACCTGTGGAGACGACTCCGGGTATTTGCGAGGTGAGGCGGAGGGCTCATACTCCATCTCGTCAGGAGGAAGCTCTCCAACCGGAGCGTCCCGGCTCGGCACGACCGGCAGCTCAAGGTACGACTCGCGTCCGCCGTCCCGGTACACGCGGTTAGTTCCCTTGTACGGCGTCGGCCACAGGTTCGGAAAGTCCGCGCTGCTTATCGAGAGCCGGATCCTGTGCCCTCGCTCGAACCTCCACGCCGTTGCGTCCAAGTCCACGTGAAGCTCGTAGACTTCGCCAGGCTCCATCGGCTCCGGACCTGCGAGCGAGTTGCGACGCGTCCCATTCAGCACTCCGATCGACACCTGCGCGCTTGTGCCATCGGGGGCGACGTCTGAAAGCCGCGCCACGAATGCCATGACAGGCGCAGTGGTGCTGACATTGATCACGGCCTTGCCCATGCCGATGATCTCCAGTGGCTCGTCGAGAGGCTCAGACGTGTAGTTCACTGAGTAGATTTCGTCGACGCGCTGGTCGCTTGGCAGACCGAATGGGACTCCCGCGCTCCACAGCCCTCCCGCGATACCCACCGACGGCCTGTACTCGTACTCGTCACAGTTTCGGCTCGGCTCGTCCGTCGCGAGATCGCTGCCAAGCCTGAGACGCTGAGTCCATGAACCAGGAACAGGGAAAGAATTCTCCGTCCTCCAATACCCTGACGTGTGAGTTCGATACGCGTCCGGCACATCGAACGTCTGGACGTACACGTTGATGTCCGGCTCGTCCATGATGCCGTTGTCTATCCCCTTGAGCCAGTGGTCGCACCAGCGCACCGTGAGGTGCTCGCGAGACAGGGACGGCCCTGGAGTCTCGCAGTCAGGACCGGAGTGATTCCACGGGCCGACGACCACCCTGGTCGGAGACGTCATGTGCTGTGACGTCCTGAGCGGAGCATTGCAGTAGCCGTCGCGCCAGCCTCCGATGAGCAGCGCCGACGCCTCGATTTCGTGGTACCGGTCCCGAATGCTCCCTGCCCGCCAGTACTCACCGTCCGTCTGGTTGGCAAGCCAGTTCAGCAGGTAGGGTCTGTTCTGCTCGAGATGCTCCTCCCAGACCTCGGCCCAGCGTTCGCCGCTGTACTCGGGATAGGGCGGCATCGCGTTCATGCCCACCATGGAGCAGCCGTACGCACCAATGTCGTAGTAGCATCGCCACGCGCCGCCGCGATAGTGGCAGTCGTCCGTGTACCTGTCATCGGTGAAGTTCCATGGGATGATCGTCACGAGGTGAGGAGGCGCGAGCGCAGCGACCTGCACGCTGGTGAACCCACCATAGGAGCCACCCGTCATGGCGACCTTGCCGTCGCACCACTCCTGCTCTGCGATCCACTCGACCACGTCGTAGCCGTCGCGCTGTTCGACCGGACGGTACTCGTCGTCGTTCGAGCCTTCGCTGGAGCCGGTGCCGCGGCAGTCTACACGAGCGCCGACATATCCATGCTGCGCCCAGTGATGCTGCATCCCCGTCATTGGTTCCTGGTCGTCCTTGCGATACGGGATGTACGTGAGGATCACGGGCCATGGCCCATCTCCTGCCGGCACGTGAATGTCCATCGCGAGCCTCGTACCGTCCCGGGTGGGCGCCATGATGTTCTTCACGAAGCTGATGCCCTCCGAGCTGACACCCATCGTCCGGACACCTGAGTAAGTCTCGTATGACACTGGTCCATCCCCCATATGAAGCTGAGCGCCTGCTAGATTATTGGCGCCGTGTGCAGATAACAAGCCCGCGCCCCCATGTTGAGAGACCTGCCCGAGGGTGCTATTGTCCTAACGGTCGAATCCTAGAGAGGTAGGTATGCTTGAACAGCCAAGGATAAACCCCAGCTAACGGCCCCCTCTCCCTTGTTGGACTTACAGGGGTACACAGATAGGCATGAGTACCACCAACAGACCCCCTCTCCCTGAGGGAGAGGGTTGGGGTGAGGGTGAAAACCTCGAATACTTACACTTGTGAACCGGTCGGAATCAAGATAGCGATTGGAAAGCCTTTGACAGAACCAGACCACAGCATATCCCCAACCGGCGTCGCGAACCCCGCACCCTCCCTGTGGGAGCGGTGGAGGCTTCCAGGACTCGTAACCATCGCCATTGTGGGCGTGGCCGCACTGCTCTATACGGCGCTCGGGTCGATTCTACCGCTGATAATCAGCCTCATCCTGGCAGAGCTGCTGTTCCCCATCGTCTCCTTCATAGAGACTCACCTGCCCGGCTACCGGCGCTTTCCCACAGCTGCAAGGCTCTCCGCCATTGCAGTCGTCTACCTGGTCTTCTTCGCGCTCTTAGCTTTCTTCATCTACATCACCTTCCAGCCGATAGTCGAAGAGGTCCGGCACTTCATAGAGAATGCCCCGCGCCTCTTCGAGAGCGCAAAGGCCACGTTCGAGCAGTGGTCTGAAGAGTTCAATCGGCAGGTACCGGAGGATGTACAGGCCCAGGTGGAGGAGTGGCTGAGGTCGGCGGGCGGCGTGGTGGGCGGCGCTGCGCTGGGCATTCTCAACAAGACGATCGCCCGGGTCACCAGCACAATCTCAATCGTGCTCGGGCTTGTAATTGTGCCGTTCCTGCTGTTCTACATGCTGAAGGACAAAGAGGACCTCTCAAATGGCATGTACTCTGCTCTTCCCGACAGAGTTGCCACCCACACGAGAAACGTGCTCGGGCTGGCACACGGGGTCATTGGCTCGTATGTCAGGGCACAGCTCATAAGCGCCTCCATTGTCGGCGGAGGCGTCTTCCTCGGGCTGTTCCTACTGGACGTGGACTTCGCAATAACCCTCGGACTTATCGCCGGAGTGCTGGGCCTCATTCCCATTATCGGAGCGATTATTGGGGCCATTCCGGGGATTCTCGTCGTACTGGCAACCGACCCGGGCAAGCTAATCTGGGTGGTGCTCGTTTACCTGGTTGTCCAGTTCATCGAGAGCAATATCATCTCCCCAAGGATCCAGGGCAGGGCTCTGAGGCTCCATCCCATCGTCATAATGACGACACTCGTCGTGGCAAGCGACATCTTCGGCCTGTGGGGGGTGCTCATCGGTGTGCCAATGGTCGCGATAGCGCGTGACATATTCGCGTACTTCTACAGCGAGTGGAGTGGAGCGCACTCGGCAGGAAGTAGCGCTGAGATCACCGACGAGACAGAAACAGCAAATGCAGCCGCTCCAGCCGAACCTGAGGTCGAGACTAGCTGACAGATGTAGGCACTTCGCCAATCGTCGTCCCGGCGCAGCGAGAGCTTTGCATTACCCCCTCTCCTGGGGGAGAGGGTTGGAGCCTGCCCCGGACTTGATCCGGGGGTGAGGGTGAAAAGGTTATTTGCCCAATCCACCAGATAACACTCACACACCTCTGGATTGCCGAGCAGCCCGCCGCTAGACTATCACGCGTGACTTGAACGTCATCTGGGTGAACGAGTTCTTGTAGGGCGACTCCCCAAGCCTGGTAACGATTCCCTTGCCCAGCTTGAACCTGTACCTGTTCGTGATCGGGTCCGGTACTCGATGCACCAGGCTGTTTGCCGCAGCGCCCGGCCACCGGGGATGCAGGAAGTTGGCGAACACGACCCCAGGGCGCACAGCGTCTGTCACGATGGCGACCGCGGTCATCTCACCGCTCCCGCGCTTGATGTGCCCATTGGCATCCAGGTTCTTGAACAGGAAGTCGTCGCCACTCACGAAAGCGAAGCCGCCCGTCTGTACCAAGATGTCGCCAGAGGCGATCCTGACTTCGTCGCCGCTCTCGACTCCTCTTGCTGCCGCATCGTCGGGGTGCATCTCGACGAAGTGCTCCGGCCATCGCGCATGGATGTATGGCTTACGCACGTCGTCGAATGCAGACTGCCACAGCTCGTTGATCCGCCCGTTAGTGACCCACAGCTCGTCACCCGTCGGTGTTATGCGCTCGTAGAAGTCGCTGAACCACTCCCAGGGCGACTTGTTCAGCACAGCCTTGCCCGAATGCGAATGGAAGTGCGTCAGCCACTTGGGATGGACCGTCACTCCCTCAGGAGGTCCGAGCTGCAGCGTAGAGTCGTGGAGTCTCTGCGTCCCCACCAGTTCGTTGTTGACCATCCTGATAGGCGTCTGCAGGCCAGTGGTCCCAAGCTCCCGGAGCTTTTCGTGGCCTGACTTACCCTCCTGCTTCGCCTTGACCACCAGAGGATGGTAGTTCAACATGCCGTTCCGGCTGAAGCGGGCGGCCTCTTCGAAAATGTCGTTCGAGTCCCGCCAGTCGTACCCCTGGAAGCCCATCTTTTGGGCGAATCCGGCAATTATCTTCCAGTCGGGCATCGAATCGCCCGGCGGGTCGTAGAACTTGGAGTACAGTCGCAGCCTGCGCTCTCCATTGCAACGCGAGAAGTTCTCCTCGCCCCATGTCGCAGCCGGCAGGATGATGTCGGCAATCACGTCGCCGATCGGACTCCTTAGGTATATGTCCTGGTCTACTACGACCATTCCACCGCTGTCGGCGCGCCGGATCAACGCCTCAGATGCCTCGTCGACATCTGAACTAGTTATCTGGTGCGGGTTTTCGCGGGTTAGTTCGATGAACCTGTCGGCGAACGCATTGGACGCTGCCATTGCCTGCGTCCAGGTGGTCCCAATGACCCATGCGAATCGCAGGTTGCCGCTCTCAACCCACCTGTCGAGGTCTATCGCCTGCCGCCTGCGTCCGGGGAGCCTGTTCGGTGAATCGCTGCGCGGATATGAGGCAGCGCCCATCCATCCCCGCTGGTGTCCTCCGAGTCGGGAGATCATCCGGCCCGGCCGGTTCCCCGCTCCGCAGAGAAGCCCAAGCGCGGCGTACGAGGCCGTGTTGAGATAGTTGTTCGACCAGTAGTTGCCTTTTTCGAACCCGAACGACGTCCTTGGCCTGACGCCATCGACCGGCTTTGCGATCATCTCGGCAGCCTGCTGGATGAGCTCGGCCGGCACTCCGGTTATCTCGGCGGCCCTGCCCAGCTCAGCATGAGGCTGTTCGAACAGCCAGTCACGATACCCATCGAAGTCGGTGCCAAGCTGTCCCCATGTCGTCCGCCATTGCCAGGGCGTGTTGCGCGTGCCGCGCCCCATGCCGGCGTCGATCTCCCAGTTGTTCGCTATCCACTTCTCGATGAACTCGGTATCCTCCCAGCCGTTCTCGAGAATGATTCGGGCGAGTGCAAGGTGCAGCACCGTGTCGGAGCCTGGGATCACAGGCAGCCAGACGCCGCCCTTCGTCTCTGCCCAGGCTACCCCGGCAGTCTTGCGGGGAAGCGTGAAGATCAGATGCTTGTCCAGGTTGCCCGTCATCATCCACTCGGTGAACAGCACCGTCTTGGTCTCGAACGGGTCTGTGCCGCTGATGAAGATGACGTCGGCCTCAGACCAGTCCTCGAACGACGCGCTGAACGGGATGACCCCGCTGTCGTCGAGGCCAGCGGTGTCGTTGCCCGGTCCTGGCTTGTCATGCGGCGAGTAGGCAGGTGTGACTATCGACCGGAAGGCGAGCTTGGATATGGCGTAGGTGTTCTCAAAGTACTCGTAGGAGTAGGTCTTCATGCCCCAGGCCGCCTCGCCGTGGTTGGCGATGACGTACTTGGACACACGGGTCATGATTTCAAAAGCGTCGTCCCAGGAAATCGGAGTAAGCTCTCCGTTTACCCTCATGAGCGGCGTCTTGAGCCTGTCCCGCGTCGGCGTATCGGGGTTGTATGCCTTCAGCGCCAGTGTCCCGCCCCGAATGCTGTGATTGCCCTTGCGATTGACGACGTCTGCGTGCGGATCGGGCTGTACCACAACGTGATGGGGCTGGCCGTTTACGCTGACGATGTTGTGCTGGTTCGGACTCACCCATCCCTGGAAGGCATTGGCCGGCAGGTCTATGCCAAACGCGTTCTCCGTCGCCCTTGGCCCTCCTTCAGTACCCTCCGGCCATGTATACACTCGATAGCCGCAGCCCACGATGCAGTAGTCGCAGGCCGTGGTCACCATGTTGGCATCCGGTGGCGGCAGCGGAACGCTGTCCATCGGCACGTACTGGTCTGTAACGTCTGCCATTCCTTGACCTCTCTCCGGGGGCCGGCTAGACCGGCTGGACCTCGTTGTTGCCAAAGCCGTAGATCAGGGCCATAACGCCAGTGGCATAGATTTCATCACCCCGGGCCTCCAGCACTATCTGGGGTAGTCCCTGTGAGGCATGACCGGAAATTATCATTCCGTGGCGGGTCAGATCGTAGGTGCTGAGGTGAGATGGGCACGGGCCCATGACCTGGTGTTCCGACTTGAAGCTTCCAAGGAGGGAGATCCCCATGTGAGGACAGATGGTGTTGAAGGCGATGCCTCCTCCGGCAGGAGTGCCCAGCTTGATGAGATAGCTGTCGCAGTTTCCGTGGTCCCACGGGTACCTGAACTGGACAACCTCGCCGACCCGCAGCTCGCTGAGTCTGCCGACCATCATTCCGTCGTACGCTGCTACCTGCGCCGAGAACAGCTGCCCTGGGACGACCGTAGCAAGGGTGACAGTACCTACAGCCGCAGCTCCCATGAACAGAAACTGGCGACGGGTAACGCAGTATTCCAGCGCGTTCGGAAGTTTCTCCGGAGTAACCCTGGTCTTCATGGATTGGTCCATAGCGCCCTCTTCTCGCTCCGTCACGGGCCCATTACCGCGTACTCGGGCATGTCAGGAGGCTGAATGATGATCGGGTCCCCTGTGACGCTGTGGAGGAATGCCACCACGTCTGCAATTTCGTCCGAGGTCAGGCCCAGTGGCCGTACCAGCGGGTCCAGGTTCGGGTTCTGGCCTCCGCCGTCGTTATAGAAATCCACGACCTCTGTCAGAGTCTCGAACACGCCGTTGTGCATGTAGGGGCCTGTCTGCCCCACCTCACGCAGCGGCGGGGTCCTGAACTTCCCCCTGTCGCTGTCCTGCTTGGTCGTGTAGTAGAGACCGAGGTCTCTGTCTGCGCTCCGGTACACTTCCTCAGTGACTCCCCTCGCCCGGTGCTGGAAACGAAGCGTTATCTGGCGCAGTGGATCAGACTCGAACGCGGGATTCTGGGGAACGCCGGTGTTGTGATAGCTCTGATCGGTGAGCAACGTGCCTCCGTGGCACACGATGCAGCGGGCCTTTCCAACGAACAGCTCCGCTCCACGCAGTGCGGCGTCTGACATCGCCTCCTGGTTGCCCCTCAGGTAGTTGTCGAAGGGGACGTTTCTGGAGTTGACCGTAGCTTCGAAGGCTGCGAGTGCGCGTAACGCATCATCGAACTTGGGCGACTCGGTCCCGAAAACTTCCTGGAATCTCTGTACGTAGTCCGGAATCTGCCTCAGGGTCTCTTCCGCCATGATCGGGTCCAGGTTACCCGCGATGTTGCCCGTCCAGGCAGACTTGGCCTGCGCCTCGAGGCTCGTCTTCTCACCGCCCCAGAACAGCTTTGCCTGGTAGCCTGTGTTGATGATGGTCTGTGAGTTTCGCCAGTGGAGCGTGCCCGGATAGCCGAGCGACAGCGCGTTGCCGTCACCCCAGCCGGCATTCGGCAGATGGCAGGTGGAGCAGGCGACAAACCCATCGCCCGACAGCCGGCGATCGAAGAACAGGATCTTCCCCAGCTCTGCTTTCTCTGAGGTCATGGGGTTGTCGTCAGGCATCGTGACCGGCGGCAGAATGCCGAGACCACGACTCCTGAGGTCGGCTGCCGACGGCCCTATACGAGGCCCCGCAGTAGGCGTCGGTTCAGGCGGCGGCGGAGTAGCCCGCACGTACGGGGTCGGAGCGGGTTCCTGGTCCAGTGCGAACACGAAGACTGACACGATCACCACGACCATAAAGGCAAGCCACCCGCCAAACAGGGCGAATTCAATACTCCGAGGGTTCATCAGTTCGCCCCCAGTGTCCGCAGTTCGTACATGGGAAGCTCAGGGATGTTCACGACCTCGGCCGGACTTGAAAGGCTTTCGAGGAACGACACGAGGTCGGCAGCCTCCGCGTCTGTAAGGCCGAGCGGGCTCAGAGCGGCGTCCTTGTTATCCGAAGTGCCTCCCCCTGCGTTGTAGAACTCAACGACCTCGCTGAGCGACTCAAATACACCACCGTGCATGTACGGAGCCGTCCTCGCCACCTCAAGCAGCGACGGAGTGCGGAACTTTCCCCTGTCGGCCTCGTCGGTAGTCAGGGCATAGAGTCCCGGGTCGTCACGCATGGTCACGAACTCGCTCACACCGAACATTCGGAAGAAACGCCTGAACGTGATGTGGCGCTGGGGGTCCTCGAAAATCAGGGAGTTGTCCGGGACGCCAAGGTTGTGAAATTGGCCGTCGGAGAGAAGGTCGCCGCTGTGACACTGAACACAGCCGGCCTTCCCCTCGAAGAGGTCCAGGCCTCGCCTCGCCTGAGTGCTCAGGGCGTCGGTGTCACCCGACTTGTAGGCAAGGTAGGGATTGTCGTCAGACGACTCAAGCGTCTGCAGGTAAGCAGCCACGGCGTTCAACACCTTGCCGTACGAGACCTCAGAACCGAAGACGCCCTTGAAGCTCTCTTCGTATTCGGGCACCTGGCGCATTCGCTCAACCAGCAGCCTTCCGTCCAGGCTCATGAAGTGGGCCTCGGCAATGTGATCGCGAACGACGGTCGCAAGATCTCCCTGCGCGAACCGGCCGTCCCAGTCATAGAACGGCATCTTGCTGGCATTAAGGAGTGTCGGCGTATTTCGGAAGTACGGGTTGCCCCTGCTGTACCCAGCGGAAAGCGGCTCCCCGTCCATGTATGCGTTGTTTGGATCGTGGCACGTTGCACAGGACGTGGACCCGTCCCCTGAAAGGCGTCCATCGTAGAAGAGAAGATGGCCGAGTTCGACCTGGGTGGCGGCCAGCTTCAAGTCAGGGGCTGCCTCGACGCCTCCAGCTGCCGACTCCCCCTCATCGGTGATAGAGCCGGAAGTGAGATAAACCGCCGAAGCACCCACGGCCGCCAGAACGACCGCAGCAAGGGCAATCGCGGCGGCGACTCTCTTGATGTTTACAGACACGTTGCTCTGAAATCCCATTCCCATGAGCTCAGATGGCGGAGTATTCCCGATACTGGGACATACTAGTACAGGAAGCGGGACAAGCAAATGCCACGGTTGTGCCAGATTTCGGGTGTGGGCCGGCTCCAGGTATGAAGCTGAGTTAACCAGGTAACTCGCTCAGTTCGCTGCGGTGGGCAGTCGGACCAGTCGACGTGGGCGTGTCCAGCGGCAATGTCGCGACAGTCCCTGGCGGCGAATCAGATCGATTGCCACCCCGGACATCAGTCGAGCTGCAGAATTCCCAGCCGCAAGGCATCGACCACGGCTTCGAGTCTCGTGTTCGCCCCCAGTTTGCTGCGGAAGTTGCGTATGTGATTGCGGACGGTGTGAGGACTGATGTGCAACTCCGCCGATATATCAGAGACATGACTGCCCAATGCGACAAGTCGCAGGACTTCCAGCTCCCGGGACGTTAGCGATGGCGTCTCAGATGGGGCCACATCGGTAGAGACCCGGTCCGACACGATGTCGTATCCGCCCTGGGATAGTTCATGCCTCACAGATTCGGCGGCCATGTCCAGTCCCTCGGGCTCCGGTCCGTCAGAAAAGAGATGGACAAGCAACGGCGGGTCATTCTGGCCGCCGCCGATAACCATTGGCGTTAGCGAGACCCACATTCTGCTGCCCGACGCGCACAGCATCTGCAATCTGAGGATGCCCGGTATCTGGCCCGACTGCAGGCATAGGATCGATGGGCAGCCAGCCAGGCACTCCGGAGTCAGGCTGCCGGCGGTTGTGCCTACCAGCACGTCGTAGCATCGACGCCCAAGAACCCGATCGGACGAGTACCCCAGTATCTGTTGAGCGCTCCTGTTCCAGAACAGAATGGTCTGCTCGACATTGACGGCGTATGCGCCAATGCTCGCAGTTGAGAGAGTCTCGAAAATTGATTCAGGGAACACCGTGGGCTGCCTCAAATGTGCTGTTGTATGGCGAGCAATCGAAGTGCCTCTTGCCTCTCTGGTGATTCTACTCCCCCTATTCTACCGAAAACTCAACAGTGACCGTGCGTTAGCTTGCGCCGTTCCCGCAGCGAACGAAAGTGGAAATTCAAATCTGGATACGCGATCACACACACCAAATGTCGAATTTAATCACCCACAGCAGCCACCTCAAACGGGCGATTCTCTCTAGGCGGCGAAAATCGCTGGCGTATAAATGGGATTACCACGGCTTCTGTACTTACATAAGTCGCGATTATCCCATATATGTCCACATGTAAACGTGTATCAATCAAAACCTAGCCATATTCCAAGAAAATTACAACGGGATTACTTATTTTACCCCTTGCAAACATCAATGTGAGATTATCTATAATGTTTGGCGACCTGGCCGCTCGTTGCTGAGTCTCTCCTCCCAACGAGCCTCCATATCGAGACCAGCCAACTTCGAAGGGGAGTTACGTAAATGGTGATCTCGTCGGCACATTCACCCGACACCAAACCTCAAGTTCGACATAGCATGTGCCCGCGCTGCGATACGTCCCTGGTTTCCAGATACGACGAACCGCAGTGTCTCCAGTGTGGGTACGTCGATTACAGCTATTCACCACCCACCCGGATAGGCAAGAGGAACCTGATGAGTTCCAGCACCCGCTATGTGTTCCGGTACATAGGCGAATTCCCGAAATTTGCCGAGACTCTGGCGCACGTTCAGGTGCGTCGACTGCGCAACCGGATCGTGTTCGGCGTAACATGCCCGTTCTGCGAAGAAGACGTGGACATGGAGCAGACCTCACTGAGCGGTAAGCGCAAGCAGATCCGTGAGGAGCGATACCGGTGTGAGTCCGGCCACCGTGTGTCACTGATCCCCCGCAAAGACGGCAGCATGGGGTGGAAGTAGAGCCGCCTGGAACAGGATTACTGGAACGAAACACAAGCGTCGGTCACAACCTGGAGCACAGACTCCTGGCTGAACCGGCGCTTGTACTCGTCAGAGATCTCGCCAATCCGGTAAAGGTGCGAGTTTAGGGAGAGCAGTCCGTCAGCTCATCCCTCGAGCCGTGATCTGCCGGCCGTTGAGCAGTTGAAGGGGACGGCTGTTGGTGCCTCCGCCTGTCAGAGCAGCAAGTTGCGCTACCTGATCAGCTGAGACCTCCAGAGCGTCTGCCATCACATGCCAGCGTACCCCCTCGGTGTAGGGAGGCGTGGTCAGCGAGCCGATGTAAGAGTAGTAGTCCCGACCTTCGGGCAGGAAGTCGGCTGCGCCCAGTCCCGAGGCTGGGAAGGTTGCTCCATCTTCACCGGGAGCGGCGTCGATGATCGCCTGAATTGCAGCATTGGCCTCGCCCTCGCGAAACAGCACACCTACCACGGCTATTCGATCTCCCTCGCTCCTGTGGACCAGGTGCATCTCCAGTGGGAAACGCTCGCCTTCAATCGTGTGCTCGCTGGGATTGTGAGAGTGGGCCTCGGCAACCTGGTACGAGCGCCCATCGAGAACGATGCCGCCGCCGTCTTCGTAGTTGACTTTAATGAACTCACCCGTGTTGGCAAGGTGGTCGGCACATCCACTGTACTCGAAGCACAGTGTTACCTCACCGCCGGAGACGAATCCCGTGATGTCGACAGGTGACTGCTGTTCCATTTTCTTCTTTACCCACCACTGCTGACTTAATGCTGAAAGAGTATTCTATTTCTAGGACGAATGCCTGGCTCAAGTCAATAGAGGCATGAGAGATCACACTTGAATATTCAGCCCTACTTCCCTGATGCGCTGTCGCCTCTGCTGAACGTCCGGCAGCACCTTCTTCACCAGCGCCCAGTAGTTGGCAGAGTGATTGTGGTGAGTCAGGTGGGCAAGTTCGTGAACAACGACGTACTCGATCAGCGACGGCTCCAGCATCATGACCCGCCAGCTGAATCGGAGCGTGCCATCTATGGAGCAGCTACCCCAGCGGCGTTTCTGATCACCAATCAGTATCCGTGATCTCTCTCGCTTGCCAAGCTTGTCCCACCACTGGTCGACGCTATCGGGAATACGCACATAGGCCCTAGCTTTGTACCACTCGGCTATAGCGCGATGAATTCCCTCGCGGCGTTCAACGACTGTCAATCCCCGGGGCGTGGATACAAGAAATCGCCAACGATCGAACTTCACACTCGATGACCGCACATCGGCAGCCTTCACCTCAAGTGAGACGCTACGGCCCATGTACGGCAGCTTCTCGCCACTGACGAATCGAAGCGCCTTCGACTTACGGGCCCGCTCCTCGTCCAGCCTCTCGATGATCCAGGGTGCCCGGCTGAGAACGAACTCGCGCAGCCGCTTGTCCGATGTCCTCCAGGGAGCAGCAACACGAACACCGTCGCCTCTCAGACTAATCTCGACGGTCTTCTTTCGACGCTTGCTTCTCCGAACGACGTACTCAATGGTAGTGTCGCCGTATTGGACACGGGCCAAGTCAGTCACTGACTTTCGGCGCCCTTCAGTTCGGGAAAGTAAGTGGCGAAGAAGCCGCGGTCTCGGGTGAGGAACACGTCGGCGACTGACATCGCGTGTGCGCCAATAAGAAAGTCGGCGATGATCCTTGTTCGGGGTCCACCTGCCCTACGATACTGCATCCAGCGTGATCCGGCCTGATACGCTATCGAAGTGTCGATAGATGAGACAACCGCATTAACTGCTCGCAATGACTCATCCAATTGAGAACGATCACGGAAGAAGGGGACGAGTTCCGCATACACAACATCGCACACGATGATGGCGCCAGTGTCGTAAGCGGCGCGAAGCCATGACTGTGACTGAATGTGGTTCGGTGAACCAGACCGAAATATGTCCATCAGGACATTTGTATCGACCGCGGTTATCACCTCCCGCGGATTTCCTCAATGTATTCGTCGATGTCGAGATCATCATCGACGACCCCATCAAGAATCCCTACGATGCGGTCAACCGGGTGCTCCGCTGCCGTACTCTTTTGAATGAGTAGGCCCTTCTCGGTTGGGGTGATTTCGACTTCGACGTTATTGGTCATCCCGTAGCGCTCTCTGAGGTGCTTAGGAATAGTTATCTGGCCTCGTTCTGATATTTTCATGATTGCTCCGGTATGAATTACATGTACATCTAATCATACCGCATTCTGTCGAGTGGCAGTCGTACCCCACTACCAGCCCATGGCGTAACCTATGTTGTTTTTGGCGGAGGCGGCGCCGGCTATGGTGCCGGTGTCGGAGTGGTAGCGGATGCCGAGGACCTTCCCGTTGGCCCAGTCGCCGGTCATCTCGATGTCGTGGCCTCGCTTTCGGAGCTCGTTGAGCGTCTTCTCTGGCAGGCGCGACTCGGCGACGACGCGTCCGGGGAAGGCGTGGCGCGGGTAGAACGACGACGGGAAGTGCGTTGTGTGGACTGTCGGCGCGTCGAGAGCCTCCTGGAGGTCCATGCCGAACTCGACATGGTTCAGGAAGAACTGGATTGTCCACTGCTCCTGGGAGTCGCCTCCCGGTGTGCCGAAGGCCATGAACGGGCCTCCGTCCTTCGTAGCTATAGTCGGAGTGAGTGTCGCGCGCGGGCGCTTGCGCGGCTCCAGCGCGTTGGGACGCTCGGAGTTCAGGTAGAACATCTGCCCACGGGTGCCCATCGGGAATCCCAGTCCCTTTACTATCGGGGATGAGCCGAGCCAGCCGCCGCTTGGAGTCGCGGCGACCATGTTGCCCTCGGCGTCCATGGCGTCCAGGTGTGTCGTGTCGCCGATGTGAGCGTGACCGAATCCGAGGTCCTTGATCTCCCTCGCTGCTACACCGAGAGCGCGGCGGTTGTCGTCTACCACGCTGATCGAGGTGTACTCGGGGACTCCGCCGCCGAGATCGCCGGGGCGAAGCTCGAGAGAGGCGACTTCGCCAATCTGCCCAGCCCTCATGTTACCGTACTCGCCTGACAACAGAAGGTCGAACGGGACGTCGTCTATCTTAGGATCGCCATAGTAAGCCTCGCGGTCGGCGAAGGCCATCTTGGCCGACTCGACCCATGCGTGCAGGTACTCAGGTGAGTTGTGTCCGTAGCCCTTGACGTCAAGCTCACGCAGGATGGCGAGCTGCTGCAGGAAGACGGGTCCCTGAGTCCACGACGAGCACTTGTGCACGTCGAGTCCATTGTATTCGATGGAGAGAGGCTCCTCGACGTCAGCGTGCCACTCGGCCATGTCCTCGTAGGAGAGCAGACCCTTGTGCTCCTCGCCGCTGGCGTCCTCGACCGGGTTGTCTTCCATGAACCTGATAATCTTCTCGGCAATTTCGCCCTTGTAGAAAGCGTCGCGGGCGGCCTCGATGCCGGCCACCCTGCCCCGGCCCTTGGCCTCGTCCTCTGCGCGGCACATGATCCTGAGCATCGCGCCGAAGTCGGGGTTGCGCTGAATCTCTCCTGTATTCCGCGCTTTCCCATTGTTCAGATAGATCTCGCCCGTGGTCGGGTAGAGGTCATTGAACTTGTCCTCGCTCAGGCCGATGCGGTTGCTCATGGTCTCGTAAACGGGGAAGCCGTGCTCGGCGAACTCGATGGTCGGCTGGAGAATCTCGGAGAAGCTCATTGTGCCGAAGCGGGCAACAGCAGTCGCCCAGGTGTCGACGGGAGCCGGGACTGTGGCAGGCAGGTAGCCGTCGCCGGGGATGAGGTCGATGCCGTTATCGCGGCACCAGTCGATGGTGAATGCCTTGGGAGACCACCCCATGCCGGAGATGGCGTAGGTCTTGCCCTCCCTGGCAGAGTAGATGAGGGTGGGGACCTCGCCTCCAATGCCGCAGCTCTGTGGCTCGAGCAGAGTCTCACAGATGCCCATAGCAGCAGCAGCGTCGATGGCGTTGCCGCCGTTCATCAGCATCCGCAGTCCGGCCGATGCGACGAGATAGTGTCCCGCCGTCACCACGCCACGGTTTCCCATGATTACGGGCCTGGTTGTGAAAGTCGCCATAGTGGGGTCTCCTTCCCTGTCGGCCCGTCTTGAGCGCGGCCCGATGGTTGGAGCAATCGTATATCGTGGGACGTGGTTTGGCTATAAGGCAGGACATAGAAACACCATCCCACGATGCTAAGCGAAGGCATCACGTACAGCCCGACCCACTGAGCAGCACCCTCCACCTATCACTGCCTCCTCCTAAATCAGAGAAATCCCCTAATCAGACGAAACACAGTACCGTCACACCGTACTCCGATATGGGGTCAGACAGTCCCCTTGACGCCCTCCATTCCACTCGCTATCATCGTCAACAGTACATATGTTCTCTTATTAATTCACTATTCGAAGATTCCCCATTCACATGGACCTATCCCAAAGAATCCAGGCCAAAACCGACAACGGCGACCTCATCATCGACTTCCTCACAGAAGTCATGACCGATGAGCTCGACGACTTCATGATGTGCCACAGGCTCCAGGCTACCCGGCTCCTCACGAAGTACGGCTGCAACTGCCGAGGACCCGCCCTGGCACAACGCAACGAGGGCATAGCCTTCATCCTCGACAACCCACGCGAGCCATCCCGACACAGCACAGACTCTAGCTCCTCAGACAACTCAGAGTTCGACCTCGCCCTAGCAAAGAAGATCCAAGAGTCCACCGACGACGGACGCACAGTCTGCCGCTTCCTGATCAACGTCATGGAAGGCCAACTCAAGGCATTCAAGCCCCACCACAGGCTCTCAGCAGCCAGAGAACTCCTCGAAAGAGGCTTCGGCAAACACGCAAACACGACCACCCACTCCTCAGAGCAAGGGCCCCCTCTCCCAGCGGGAGAGGGCTGGGGTGAGAGCCTGCCCCGTACCCGATACGGGGGAGAAAACCAGGAACACCAACCAGCCGTAGGGGCAGGTTTCAAACCTGCCCCTACACGCAGCCCCCAACCAACAAAATCACAGAAATCCCCTAATCAGACGAATCAGAGTTCAGACACCCCCACAGAAGACGACACCGACTGGTCAGCCTTCATCGAACTAATCACACCAATCCTCGAAGAAGACGATCGCATAAAGGCCGAACTCGCCAAACAGGACCCCGATCCAGACAACCCACCCTATGAACGCGATCTCTCCGCCTACGATCAGGCATGGGAGAACTCCGAGAAGTGGTTCTACGAGTGGAAGAACTCCCTCGACCCTGAGGAGTACGAGGCAATCGTCGCCAGGGAACTCGGCGAATTCAACGCGATGATCGACACCAAGATCGAACGCCGAAAGTAGATCAAAGCCGAACGCGAACGCCGGGAGAAAGCAGAAGCAGAGCAGCAGGCCCAGCAGGCCAAGGCCAGGGCGAAAGCCAAAGCAAAGGAAGAGGCAGAATCTGCCGCGGCCAAAGAGGAAGAAGACCTCGGCCCACCACCATCCCGGGAAGAGCACGAGAGGTGGTCTCCTACTCCAAGCATCCCGACCTCATTCAGGCTGGTTAACTGCGGACACCCAAAGTGCAAGCTGCACGACGGCCCCGTCTACTATCCAGAGGACGACCGCAGCAGCCCTTACTACTGGAACGTCCAACAGCCAACCAACTTTCGCACCTACCCGTTCTGACCCCGTCGGGGTCACTATCTATTGCCAAACTCCCAGCACCGGTCACAGAGCCCAATAACCCATGTCAAACACACGCCCACTGGAGCGCGAGGTCCGTGTGGGCGTGATGCCTGTTGAGCTGGTGGCCGAGGGGGGATTCAGAAGATACGGTAGAACTGCACCATAATTGAGTTGTTCTGTATCAAGTATATTGCTACAATAAAGACACGGAAACTTATGCCTTGATGCCTTTGGCTCAGGGCGTGAACACAGAGGTAGTGGACATGGTACTACGACCAGACAACTTCACGGAGCAGGCGCAGGAGGTGCTGCGGGAGTCGCAGGAGGTCGTGCGCAGGTATCGTCACCAGCAGTGGGACGCGGAGCACATTCTGATGGCGCTGCTGGAGCAGAAGGACGGCATCGCGCAGGAGCTTCTCGCGGAGCTCGAGGCACCGACGGACGCAATTCGTGCGAACCTGCACAGCGTTATGGACGGTGTGCCGAGGTCGGTGCAGCCGGCGACACAGATATTCATGACTCCCCGCGCGGAGGCGACGCTAAGTCGCGCCAAGGCCGAGGCCGACCGGCTCGGAGACGACTTCATCAGCGCGGAGCACCTACTCGTCTCTCTCACGCAGGAGCAGCAGGGTCCGCTGGCCCAGATTCTCAAGCAGTACGGAGTGGACACCGAGAGGGTGTACAAGGCGCTCCACAAGGTGCGTGGGAGTCACCGCGTGACAGACCAGAGGGCTGAGAGTCGTTACCGGTCTCTCGACAGGTTCAGCATAGACCTGACCGAACTGGCATCGACCGGTCAGCTCGACCCGGTCATCGGACGCGAGGCCGAGGTGGCACGCGTGATGCAGACGCTCATCCGGCGCACCAAGAACAACCCGGTGCTCATCGGCGGGGCTGGAGTCGGCAAGACGGCAATTGCCGAGGGCCTGGCGCAGTGCATCGTTTCCGGCAACGCGCCGGAGGAGCTGAGAGACCGTCGCGTGCTCGCGCTCGACATGGGCGCACTTGTTGCCGGCGCCAAGTTCAGGGGCGAGTTCGAGGAGCGCCTGAAGGCTGTCATGGACGAGATCCGGGAGGCCGAGGGCGAGATCATCCTGTTCATCGACGAGCTGCACACCGTAGTTGGAGCGGGAGCAGGCGAAGGCTCGATCGACGCATCAAACATGATGAAGCCTGCTCTCTCGCGTGGCGAGCTGCAGACGGTAGGGGCCACGACTGAGGACGAATACCGCCGTTACATCGAGAGGGACGCTGCGCTGGAGCGTCGCTTCCAGCCAGTGCTCGTCGAAGAGCCCGACCCCGAGGTCGCCATCGAGATGCTGAAGGGACTGCGGCCCAGGTACGAGGCACACCACAAGGTGAAGGTCGAAGACGACGCAATCGAGGCGGCTGTGAGGCTGAGCCAGCGGTACATCTCCGACCGGCTGCTGCCTGACAAGGCGGTGGACCTGATCGACGAGGCGGCGTCCAAGCTACGCATCGACTCGCAATCCAAGCCCTCAGACATCGTGGAACTGGAGGCGCAGATCCAGCGGCTGGAACACGAAGAGCTGGCAGCGTCGCAGCGCGCCGACTACGAGGAAGCCGCAGTGCACAAGTCAGAGAGGCTGCGGCTGCAGGAAGAACTCGGAATGGTGAATAGTGAATTTGGAATTGGGAACTCTGAGAGCGCGATGGTCGTGACTGCAGAGATGGTCGGAACACTCATCGCGACTTGGACCGGCATTCCTGTCGACCGATTGTTGGAGACGGAGGCCGAGAAGCTGCTCCACATGGAGGAGCGGATACATCATCGGGTCATCGGGCAGGACGCCGCGATCACCGCAGTCTCGGACGCCATCCGACGGGCGAGGGCCGGACTGAAGGACCCGAAGCGTCCAATCGGCAGCTTCATCTTCCTCGGCCCGACTGGGGTCGGCAAGACCGAGCTGGCCCGTGCACTGGCGGAGTTCCTGTTCGACGACGAGCAGAACATGGTGCGCGTGGACATGTCCGAGTACATGGAGAAACACACGGTGTCCAGGCTGGTCGGCGCGCCTCCGGGATACGTCGGGTTCGACCAGGGCGGACAGCTTACGGAGGCAGTGCGCAGGCGTCCGTTCAGGGTCATCCTGTTCGACGAGATCGAAAAGGCGCACCCGGACGTATTCAACATACTGCTGCAGATACTCGAAGACGGCAGGCTGACGGACGGACAGGGGCATACGGTGGACTTCCGCAACACGCTGGTCATCATGACGAGCAACCTGGGCACGGGTGTCGAGATCAGAGAGGCTGTAGGCTTCCTACGGGGCGCGAATGGAGAGACAGACTCGGCCAAGCGGAGGGCGGCGGTCGACGAGGCTCTGAAGCGCGTGTTCAGGCCGGAGTTCCTGAACCGCATCGACGAAACCATCGTGTTCGACCCGCTCTCCGAAGAGGAGACGAGGCAGATCGTCGATATCATCTTCGCCGAGGTCTCAGGCCGGCTGGCCGAGCACGGCGTCACGATCGACCTGAGCGACGAGGCGCGTGACTGGCTGGCTCGCGAGGGGTTCGATCGCACCTACGGCGCGAGACCTCTCAGGCGCGTGGTGCAGAGGTCGATAGAGAACCCACTGTCGAGGCTGATTCTCGGAGGCGAGTTTGTGTCAGGAGACCACATCCGAGCGGACGTGGCTGAAGATGGTGGACTGTCTTTCGAGAAGGTCGAGGAGGGCGAGCCTGTGCTGGTGGGGGTATAGTTTTTTCATATCAATTAAGCGCTATAACGAGGAGACCTTTGAGTAACGTCGTCATTCCCGCGAAAGCGGGAACCCAGGGGGATGGGTGGTGCATACTAGCTTGGAATCAAGTCGTTTTCACCCTCACCCCAGCCCTCTCCCATCAAGGGAGAGGGAGCAAGATGACTATTTGACTTGAACTTTCCAGGTGAACAGAAAGACGCTGTGGTCAGGGGCGTGCGGGTCCGGTATATCGAGGCCGGAGAGGGCACGCCTCTGGTGCTGGTGCACGGGCTGACCTCGTCTAAGGTGGCGTGGCGCGAGAACATCGAGGCGCTTGCGGAGCGCCATCGTGTGTACGCTGTCGATCTGCCGGGACACGGCGACTCTGAGAAGTACGACCTCAACTTCGACTCGGCGTTCATCGTGGGGTTGATGAGGGAGTTCGTACTGGGCCTCGGACACGAGCGGGTGTCGATGGCCGGCATCTCACTCGGTGGGGGCGTCTGTCTGTTCACCGCGCTGGAGCACCCGGAGATGGTGTCGAAGCTTGTGCTGTGCGGCAGCGGCGCGCTGGGGCGCGACATAGCAATGGTCATCCGGCTTGCGTCTCTGCCACTAGTCGGGGAGTTCATGCTTGGTGGGCCGTTGGACAACGTCGGCGCCATGACTCGCAAGTGCTTCTACGATAAGAGCCTGGTGCCCGACGAAGTGGTCGACGAGCTTCGACGCACGAACGGTCTTCCGGGAGCGCAGGAGGCTGCGTTGTCGATCATCCGCAAGTACATCAGCGTGTGGGGAGTTCGGAGTCCTTACGTCATGACGGCGCGGCTGCAGGAGTTGGCCATGCCTACGATGCTGTTCTGGGGTGCGGATGATGAGATCATCCCGGTGGAGCATGCGCGCCGGGCTGAGCAGTTAATCCCGGGGGCGGGACTGCATGTATTCGAGAGGTGCGGTCACTGGCCTCAGATGGAGCAGTCGGAGGAGTTCAACAGGTTGATGTTGGTGTTCTTGGAGGGGTGATAGCGGCGCAGGGTGGTGTCGGCCCCTTCCCACCCCAGTGGATTCCCCCCTTCCACGGGAATGACGGTGGAGGGGCTGGACTTCGGACCGTGGTGGAATGAAGGCTTGACTTCTCTGGGACGGTGGGGGTTGAGTCAGGTGGCCCTTATTGCAAATCTTCCATCATCATGCGGGCGACCTGGCGGCCCATGCGGACGCTGTAGTTGGTGCCCCTGTCTTCGGGGTAGATCTGGGTGGTGTTGGCGAGGTAGACGCCCTCGAACGGGGTGCGGTGGCTCGGGATGTGCTGAGAGTAGTTGACTCCGATTACGGGCTGGGCGCCGTCGACCCTGTGGTGGTAGCTGCGCTCGATCCAGTCCAGCTCGAACTCGGGGTTAACCTTCTTGAGGTGGGGGAGGTACTCGTCGAGCAGGTCCTGGTGCTCCATCCTGTACAGCGGATGGTCGATCGTCAGGTAGTTGGACAGGTAGACGATGTGCTTTCCACCGTAGTGCTCGGGGCCGATCAGGTTGGTGTGCTCGATGACGCCGACGAAGGGGATGGACCTGTCGGCGACGTTCAGCCAGTAGACGTGGGACAGCGGCCTGTCCAGCACGAGCACGATCAGCACCGCGGACATGTAGCGGGCTCGGTCGAGCCGGGCCTGGTAGTCGTCCGGCAACGTCGGAACGAGCCTGGTGAAGACTGGCGACGGGGTCGTGGCAAGAACGGCGTCATACGGACGGGTCTCAGACCCGCCCCTACCGTCTGAGGCGTTATCACCCATCTGGACCTCGACGCCCTGGACTTTGCCGTCTTCGACGAGGATTCGGTTCACGGAGGCGGAGGTTTGGACCTCCCCGCCGAGACCGCGAATCTTGTCGGCGAGGGTGTCGAACAGGAGCCCGAAGCTGCCCATAGGGTATCCGAGCTTCTCCCGAACCATGCTCTTGCCGCGCGACGCGACGCGGGTGTTGATCTTGCCCCACACCCAGGCCATCGTGACATCCCGGTAGTAATTGTCGCCGAACTTGCCACGGAGCATGGGTTCCCAGAAGGCGTCGTAGACGCTCTGGCCGCCGTGGCGTCGGAGCCACTCGTCGGCGGTGACTCTTTCATACTTACGCCAGTCCTTCTGTCGCTGGAGGTACAGCGTGGTCAGACCGAGGCGTATTCGGTCGGGAATGCTCAGGGGTTTGAACTTGAGGAGGTCTACGGGTGTGACGAAGTCGTAGATCTCGCCGTCGTGCAGGGTGCCGACGGTGGAGTCTATCCAGCGGATGGTGTGGCCGAGTCCGATCTCGTCGACGAGGTCGGTGATGTCGGTGTCGGAGGTGAACCAGTGGTGGTAGCCGCGTTCCAGGCGTTCGCCGCCAACGTCGAACGTGGAGGCGTGGCCGCCGATGAAAGGGGCGCGCTCATAGACGACGGCGTGGTGGCCTGCCTTCAGGAGGTCGTAGGCGGCTGGGAGGCCGGCGGCTCCGGCGCCGATTATGGCTACTCGCATGGTGTCAGTATCGTAGGCTTGGACCCTGCCATTTCACCCTCACCCCAACCCTCTCCCGTCAAGGGAGAGGGGCTGTTGGTTGGCATACAAAGTTGATGGCACACCTATCTACCTCTGTCAGTCCGTTCCGCGGGTTGGTCATCACGGCGTTGGCCCTCGCGGGAGAGGCGTCTCAGGGAGACGTGGGCCGTCCACAGGAAGACCTGGCCGAGAATGATCATCGGGAGCAGTATAACGGCGTGGACTACGACGGCGAATCCGGCGGCGGCAGGCCTCGCGACGTTGGACAGCGGACTCAGTACGAGTGTCTCGCGCGCGATGATCTCGAAGAGTCCAAGTCCGCCAGGGGCAGCGGGCACGGAGGCGCCGATGTTGGTTATCGAAGTAACCAGGACCATGTTGGCAGCCATTTCCCAGAGGTTGGAGTGAGTCTCCTGGATTCCGAACGGGAAGGCCATTATCCAGAATACGGCAGCCTCGGTCAGCCAGATCGGTATGGACAGCACGAATAGCACCGCGAGCTTGCGAGGATCGCGCAGGGGCTCCAGTCCCTGCAGCAGCATACCTGTAAGCGATTCCGCCAGCGATCTCAGCCGGTCTGGCAAGGGCCGGGCGACAAACAGGGCGAAGGCCTGGGCGCGTGCCGGGTAGAGCGCCAGCAGTACCAGCGCTCCGAAGGCAGTTACGAACGGGAGGGTGAATCCGAGAATGAGAACAATCTCCGGGACTCCGAAGCGCTCTCCGAAGGACTGGACGAGTCCGGTAACCGGGAAGAACAGGGCGACGACCGCGACGAAGAACAGGAGCGTCAGGGCGTCGAAGATGCGCTCAACCAGAACGGTCACGAGTGCTGAGGCCTTGTTGATGCCCTCGCGCTCTCCGACGTAGTAGCTGCGGACGAGCTCTCCTACACGCATCGGAAGCAGGTTGTTCACCATGTACCCAATGGTCACCACCGGATAAAGCCTCATCGTGCTTACGGGCTTGAGGTGCCGCAGCATCACAGTCCAGCGCATCGAGCGGAAGTAGACTGACAGCAGGTACATCCCTACGGCAGGTATCGTGAACCAGTAGTTTGCGCCGCTCAAGGCCTCCAGCATACGCCGAACATCGACGGTAAATACAAACACCAATAACAGGGCGATGCTGATTCCTATGCCGATTAGGTACTTCATGTAGGTGTCAGTTTAGCGGTGTTGGTGAGGGGATGTCAGGGGTAGGTATTCACAAACCGTCATTCCGGCGGAGGCCGGAATCCAGAGGATGGGGATGTCCTTCGACAAGCTCAGAGCCTGCGCCGGGATTGATCCGGTGACGAACGAACTGTCCGTTCACCTATCCCTCTATGCTCAGGGAGAGGGGACTATTGGTGGACAGGCCATCATGGCAGAGGGAGTATGTCGGAGGTCAATCGGGGGATTACGGGGATGCCCTGTAGTCGAGGGGAACGTCGGCCTTGAAGTAGAGGTAGGAGTCTTCGCTGCCAAGACGATCGCGGATTCCCTCACGGTTCAGCCAGTAGTCCATCGCTCTGCGCCAGGAAGACCTGTCGAAGAGGGCTCCGACGAACCTGGATGGGGTGAGTTCACGGTAGATGTACTCGGGGAACCACCAGCGATGCCTGACGCGCTCTGCCCTGCCGTAGAGGTCGGCCAGTCCCTCGTCGGCAGAGTCCCGGTTGTTGGAGTGCACCACGACCACAGGTTCACTGGGGGCAGACTCGAACGAGTCCGAGTTGTACGTCGGGAAGCGCACGCTCGTGGTGTCGCGGAAGTACCAGGCCCAGGGCCATGAGAACCCTGACGTGCCGTCGATGGCGACCTCGACCGTGCCCTCCTGTTCCGTCTCACGGATGGAATCGAGCAGCCGCTTCACGTCAGGAGAGGTCTGTGTGTAGACGATCATCTCGACGGGGACGTCGCCGTTGCGATACGAGGCGATGGCGCCTGCCCTCACCGACAGCACGAGCAGAATCGCAGCGACCATCAGAAGCGAGATGCTGGCGACGTTCACCTTGCCCATCGCGCGAGACATGAACACAGCCATTGCGACCATACCTACGGCCATCACGGCGAGGAGGACCTGGATTCCGACGTCCATGAGTGTGTTGCCCGTGGGGTTGTAGAACGCGAGGTTCCACAGGAGGACGATGAACAGAGGTACGCCCGGTATCAGCAGGTATCCGCTGTGCTCGATTACCTTGCGCCACTCTATGCGTTTGGCAACGTCGGACAGGAACATGCCGGTGAGCACGATGAAAGGCAGAGCGATGTTGACCAGGAGCCACGGCATCTTCTCGCTGGCGATCGTATAGAGCAGGAACGTGGTCACAGGCCAGTAGACCAGGAATGCGCTGAACGTGTTGCGGCTGCGAAGGAAGTAGATCATACCTACTATGCCCACGAAGAAGGGCAGGAACTCGTACACGGAGGTCGTGACGAAGTAGTAGTACCAGGGCTGACCGCCGCGACCCTCGCCCTGCTGGACGATCCAGTAGCCCAGAGCCTGCCAGATGCCGCTCTTTATGCCGCCGTAGAAGTTGGTGAGGAACGTGGTGTAGAGCAGCGTCCAGATCGTGTAGAAGACCAGCGCGCATCTCCACCACACGGACCAGTTCCACCGGTACCCGATGTAGGCGGAGAGGGCGAAAATGCCGACGACGATCAGGAAGGCGATGACGTTACCGCCGCCGATGGGGTCGCCGATCCTAGCGCTGCCTTCGGGGGCAGCAATCACGAGGCCGGTCCAGCTGAACAGGAAGGTGTCCTGAAGAATCGCGCTGAACGCGGACCAGAGGGGCAGCGTAACGGCTATCAAGAAGACCACAAAGGCCGCAGGACGGGACAGGTCCGCAAGGTCGATCTTCTGGTACCTGTCCGAGTTCCAGAGGGGGCGCAGCACTCGCCATATCGCGACTGGAGGAGAGACTCCCTGTACCTCCACCGGGCGAAGCGCGGTACTTATGTAGGGTCGTGCCGCCAGCAGGAGACACCAGAGTCCGAGAGTGCCCACCACCAGGTAGGCCGACTCCTTTGTGGCGAATGCGAGAGCGAGCAGGCCGGCGGCGATGTACAGGTAGCGATTGCGAGCCTCGTCCAGGTATTTCCACATGCACATGACCAGGCCGAAGGTCCACACGGCCATGAGGATGTCGTTGCGGGCGAAGCGGCTGAAGTACAGGATCGCCGGCGATGCGAAGAGGAGAAGCGAGACCGTGAGGGCTCCGACTCGTCCCAGCCTCTCTCTGAACAGGAGCGGCATTGCGATCAGTACGGTGCCCATGATCGCGTACAGGAGGCGAGCGGTGACATCGCTGTCGCCGAAGACAAGGAACAGGGCGGCGTTCGCCTCGAACTGGAACGGCCCGTGCATCATCGGGTTGTGGATGTACTCAGAGCCGTTAAACAGGTTCCAGGAGTACAGAGCGTGGAGACTCTCGTCGTGGTGCATGGCGCGCGCGCCAAGCTCCCACAGTCGCATTCCGAATCCGACCAGAATGAGCGCGGCGTAGCCGACGGCCTCCCACCATCGGATGTCTACCAGCTTAAAGCTGGACATATTGAGCAGCCGACGGACACCCCTCACGTCAGGGGCAGGCGACTCTTCAGGTGTTGCAATTGCTATGTCGGCCATTTTCTCGGTGGCAGGGGCAGGTTTGAAACCTGCCCCTACTCGCGCATCTTGTATATGGTCACGTCGCCCTGCTGGAAGATCGTATCCATGAATTCGGGGAATTTGGCCAGGCCAGATCCGTCGTGAGTGAGTCGCTCGTGCGGCCCAACGTACACATAATTTACGTCGTATTTCTGCAACAGGTTTCGGGCCTGATCGGGATCGGTGGTCGTGTAGATGGCGGCGACATCGCTCTGGCGACCGCCGATAGCTTCGTTCGAGCCTCGCCACTGGATCTCGTGACCGGGCCAGTTGAACACCGTGGGTACACCGGTGCTTCGGGAGATCAGTCCGGCCTCGAACCACTCTCCAACCGACTCCAGGATGGCGGCGTCTTCAGGAAGGTTGTTCTTGATGAAGTCTATTGCTGCGTACTCAGCAGGTCGGCTATTCGCTACATATGCGAGACCGTCCAGTGTCGGACTGGAGGCGAATCCTCCCTCCTCGACTTTGGTCGCGGAAGCGGCTGCCGGGTAGTAGAGGCCGCAAATCACAAGTGCAATTGCCGCTGCTGCCCAAACGGTGGTGAGTTTTCGTATACGACCGGTTAGGCTGTGTCTCAGGGACAGCCAGTAGTATATGGAGTAGCCGGAAACTGTGGCAAGAAGTACCCAAGCCTGGTAGTAGAGCTTGAACACGGTGTTCATGCGCTGCCTGGGATCGTCGAAGAAGTCGTCCACGTACATCAGCTCCGGGCCCATGATCAGCAGCAGCCCGAGAGATCCCAGGGCAAGCGCAAAGGCTTTACCCGTTGGCCCGCGTAGCTTTGTCTCGTGGATGGCCGACCACACTGCCATTCCGATGAGCAGCGCCAGCGGGAGGACGTGGATGAATCGCCCTATGGGGCCCTCGGTCGGCGTCGGGGACTGCAACCTGACCAGCATCCATAGCAGGAACGGCAGGAACGAGATGGCGAGTGAAATCGCTGTCATTCGTCGCCAGTCCGGGCCGACGACAGTCTGCCAGAAACACGCAACTATGAACGGCACTACGAAGACCAGCAGGGTGCCCCAGACCAGGAAGAGGTGGAAGTAGCGGGACGAAGTAGAGACGGCTCCGATCCCCTGTACCGAGCTGGTGAACTCCAGGTAGTACGGTAGATACAGCACGAATGCGAGTGCGACCACGATCAGCGGGGTCTGTGCCACGGCGAGCCCCACCCGTTTCAGAACGGCCTCAGCACTCTCGCCACCGTCGCCAGCCGATTGGTCGTCCTTCTCTTTCGGCTGCCACTCACCCTCACCCCAGCCCTCTCCCGTCAAGGGAGAGGGAGCCTGTTCACTGGATGCGTCGATGGGCGGCCGGGCGTAGGCCTTGAGCGCGGCAACTCCGATCAGTAGAGCGGCATAGGTGGGCAGATCCCACATATTGGTGAAGGCCAGCCCGCCCAGAGAGACCGCCATAGCTCCGATCGTGGCGTATCCCCAGGGGCCAAGCCTGCGCAGGTCGGTTACTTCCGACCTGAAGAAGTTGAGCGCGAATCCGGCAGCAAGCAACGCGAACGGGATGGCCATGACGTGCGGGTGCAGGTCTCCCAGCATGAAGCTGAAGAACGGGAACTCGTGGATCGTGTAGTCGATCTCGATGCCGTCCACATAGGTGTTGATGACCCTTGTGGCCCTGAACCACCACCAGAACTCGTTAGGGTTCCAACTGTCCGTCGGTGCATCAGTCGGACCGTCGATGCCCTGTATTGCGAGCCAGTCGTAGAATCCCTGCGACCCGATGGCGTTCGCGTACATGAACTCGAGCACGCCCTCCAGGTTCGAGACAACGATCAGCAGAAGGCCGGCCCCAATGCCTGCAAATGCCGCGGTATCCAGGTAGCCCCTGTCGTACCTCACCATGCTGGCCACGAGGGACAGCACGGCCGCTGCAGCCATCGCCGGGATGAGCGCGAGTGACAGGTTGTAGGAGAAGTTTGAAGCTACGCCTGACAACTCACTGACGACTCCCATCATCCAGTAGCCGAAGTAGTAGTAGCTGATGGACTCGCCTCGCAGCCACGGGTCTTCAGGCTGGCCGAAGGTCGATTCCAGAGACGCGTTGAGGAACGCGAAGTCCATCGGCTGCTCGGTGTGGTTTATCGCCGGGTCGTAAGCTCGGAAAAGTACCCAACCCAGGAAGAAGGCGAGGAATACGATCTCGGTGATCGCTATCAGCCGCCACCTGCGTTTCAGGAACGCGGTCATCTCGTCCCGATGGAAGTAAACCAGCGCAGCCGACGAGGCCGCTACCAGGAGCACCAGCCCGAAAAGAGTTGCCCGGACGCTGGGGAGCAGGTGGACCACGCTCAGGATCCAGGCGACGTAGCCGATCAGCAGGATACCGAGGGGCTTGCTCAGCCCGTATCCCCTATCCGACAGCTTGGGCAGCAGGAAGTAGGCTAGTGGGAAGACCGCCAGCCCTATGATCTCTACAGTTATCAGCCAGAGGAGAACGTTCAACATAGCCAGACGCCATTATACGGGCGGTGGTTGGTTGGTACTAATCTGGCTGAGTGGTCGGCGGGATTTTCACCCTCACCCCAACCCTCTCCCTGAGGGAGAGGGGGTCTGTTGGTGGTACTCATGCCTCTCTGTGTACCTTACATCCCCTGTCAGCCCCCGAATCAAGTCCAGGGCAGGCTCTGAGGCAGAGGGACTGAATTATGCACTTGTGACGACTGTATGCAGGTGCTACTCTCACGTCGGTATTTGAACAGCTACGAAGGAGATTCATCCACACATGCTCAGGTTCCTCAGAAGGGGCGAGCGGGAAGACCGCGAGAGGACCAAGAGCGCTGTCCAGAGAACAGGACAGCGTTGGTTCAGGCGCATGACCGGTGTCTTCCAGCGAAGCGAGATAGACGATGACATGTGGGACGAGCTGGAGGAGATACTGATCTCCGCCGACGTGGGCGTATCCACGACGATGAAGCTGCTGGACGACCTGCGAGATGAGGTCCGCGATAACGGAATCACACGTCCTGAGGAGGCATTCGAGCTTCTGAAGGGCGCGATGATGGAGACGCTCACCGTGGACGGCACCGAGAGGGTCATGGAGGTTGATGAGTCGCCCCTGGTCATCCTGATGGTCGGCGTGAACGGCGTGGGCAAGACAACGGCGATCGCGCGACTGACGAAACTACATCTCGAAGAGGGGCACACAGTGCTGCTCGGCGCTGGGGATACGTTCAGGGCGGCGGCGATCGAGCAGCTTCAGACCTGGGGCGAAAGGCTCGGCGTGGACGTCATCGCGCACCGCCAGGGAGCCGACTCGGCGGCCGTGGCGTTCGACACGATCCAGGCGGCGCGATCTCGCGAAATCGACGTGGTCATCATAGACACGGCGGGACGACTGCATACGAGGTCCAACCTGATGACCGAGCTGCGCAAGATGCGAAACGTGATAGCCCGGCAGGGCGTCTCGCGCTCGCAGCGTGTCATCCTGGCCATGGATGCCACGACGGGTCAGAACGGTCTGATGCAGGCCAGGACGTTTGTCGAAGACATGCGCTGCGCCGGGGTCTTCCTGGCGAAGCTGGACGGGTCTGCCAAGGGAGGGGTGGTGCTGTCGATCACCGATGAACTTGGCCTGCCTGTGCTGTTCGTAGGCACGGGTGAGGAGCCGGATGACATGGCGGTCTTCGATCCGCGTGACTTCGTTGAGGGACTTTTCGAGCCAGCTTAAAGCTGGACATTTATCTGCGCTGCGCAAATTAACATCCACCGCGTTATGACGACCCACCCAGCAAATGAGAGGGAGAGCTAAAAAATGACCACTGCGCAACAGACTTGGACAAGCCGCAGCAGGGAGTTGGCTGGGATTCAGACCACTCTCGTGACCGGCGGGGATGGGGAACCGGTACTGGTGCTGCACGATGAGACAGGTCATCCCGGATGGCTGCAGTGGCACGAGTCGCTGGCGCAACACTTCAACCTCAACATCCCCATGATGCCTGGATACGGCGGCACGGCGCGTCTCGACTGGGCGATGTCCATGCGCGACATGACGGGATGGTACCTGGAGGCGCTGGACGATCTCGATATGGGGCAGATCAGCGTGATCGGATTCTCGCTCGGCGGGTGGCTGGCTGCGGAGCTCGCGACGATGGACCCAAGTCGTTTCAAGAAGCTGGTGCTCGTGTCTGCAGCGGGCGTGAGGCCGCCTGTGGGCGAGATCTTGGATATGTTCCTGGTTACGATGCCAGCGTTCCTGGAGGCCAGCGTAAAAGACAAGAACAGCGTGGAGGAGTTCTCCGTAGTCTCACCGGACGAGCCGACGCCTGATCTACAATTCGACTGGGAGGATGTCAGGGAGGTGGCGTGTATGCTCAGCTGGCGGCCATACATGCACAACCCGACGCTGCCGCAGATTCTGCATCGACTGAAGCGCGTGCCGACGCTGCTGGTGTGGGGTCGGGACGACGCTGTCATTCCGCTGAGCGCGGGACAGCGGTACAACGAGTCGATTCCAGGCTCGAGGCTGGCTGTGCTGGACGACTGCGGTCACAGGCCGGAGTTAGAAAAGCCCGGGGAGTTTGCGGAGGTAGTGAGGGGTTTCCTAGCTGAGGGGTAGGCTAACCTCCGATCACGGGCACAGACAACCTTTGGCAGATCTTTCGAGCCAGCTGGTTGGAGATTTCTGTGTGGCGCGGGACCGCTTCAACAACACCGGTATCGGGGTTGCACCAGAGCGAATGAGACCTACCCTCACGTTTCAGGTAGCAACCGTAGCGACGTAGGTGACGAATTAGCGATCGTCGCCTCACTCGATTGTGACCTTCTCCCGTATGGCGTCTTCTGGGACTCCTCGCAGGCCGTCTTCCCTGCGGTCCTCTAATATCAGACTGATCGCGTCTGCCAGGCTTTCCCTAGCTGCGTCCTTGTTTCTTCCCTGTCCATTGGCGCCGGGTATTTCCGGACAATAGGCGATGAACCAGTCTCCGTCTTTTTCTATGACGGCTGTGAATTCGTTTCTCATCATTCCAGTCCTTTCCAGCTACCCGAACAATAGCAGTTTCACCCTCCCGAATCACATTGAGCAAGTGAACGCGGCTAGTCTCACTTGAGGCTGTGCCTCGGGTTTGGGTGGTTGAGGACGGCTGGGTTTACGAGGTTGTCGGGCATGCGGCCGGTTAGAACGAAGGCGACTTCGCGGGCGGCGCGTTGCTCCAGCTCCAGAGTCGCCTCCTGGCTGAAGAAGGCCACGTGCGGTGTGATGATGATGTTGTCGAGTCCGAGCAGCGGGTGATCGTTGGCAGGATGGTTGTCGACCATGACGTCCAGTCCTGCGCCGGCTATGGAGCCGCTGGTGAGGGCGTTGTAGAGAGCATCTTCGTCGATCAGAGGGCCGCGGGCGCAGTTGATTAGGAACGACTCTGACTTCATCAAGTCAAGCTCGCGTGCGCCGATCATGTTTTCGGTCTCAGGGTTGAGCGGTGAGTGGAGCGACACGAAGTCTGATTCCCTAAGCAGGGTGTCGAGGTCCGACTTACGCGCTCCCTGGAGGGCGCACTGCTCGGCGGTCATGTACGGATCGTAGGCAAGCACGCGGAAGCCGAACGCCAGAGCCTTCTGGGCGGCGGCCTGGCCGATGCGTCCGAAGCCGACTACTCCCAGGGTCTTTCCCCTAAGGCGCATCATGCGCATGGTGAGCCCAACGCTCCCCCACCCGTCTCCCTTGACCGAGTTGTCGAAGACCGAGACCTTCCGGTTCCAGCCGAGCAGAAGGGCCATGACGTGGTCGGAGACCTCGTCAACGCAGTAGTCGGGCACGTAGGTAACAGCCATGCCGAGTTCGGTGGCGGTGTCGACGGCGATGTTGTCGACACCGACTCCGAACCTGCCCACGGCCACGCAGTTGGGGGCAGCCTGCAGCACTGCCGGGGTAACCTGCGCGAAGCAGGTCATGATGGCGTCGACGTCTCCGGCGAGGGACACGAGCGTGTCCTCGCTGCCGTCGGGAGCTACCACTGCGTCGGCGTCAGCCTCTTCCCTGAGGACGGTCTCCTCGGGCTCTGTAGTGGGCCATACGTAGTCAGTTATGAGGACTTTGAATTTTGGCACTTCAGACTCCTAGTTCACATTTCTTCACCCAGCATACCGACTGGATACCGGCCTTCGCCGGTATGACGGCTGTCGAGTTGACTCTTGGTTAAATCACCATTAGCTCTATAGAGCCATTGGCTTGAACATACACCCTTCGACGAAAATGTCGAAGAAGTCCGGGGTGGTCTCAAGCTCGATGTGCTCGACGGTTGATACAAGCTCCTCCATTCGGCGGCGTAGCCTTGAGGAGACGAGCATGATCGTCGCGCCTTCGAGGGCAGCGTTGCCCACCTTGTGTATGCGGTCAGACGACACGTTTGCTATGAACCCGACTGCGACCGCGTTATTCACGTTGACGTAGTTGGCGAACCCGCCTGCGAGGTACAGCTTCGAGATGGCATCGATGGGCAGTCCGTAGCTGCGCAGCACGATGAACTGCCCCGAGTAGTTGGCTGACTTTGCCTGGGCGAGCGCGGATATGTCCGCTCGCGAGAGGGACATGCGCTGTTCGGGAGCGAATACGAACTCGGAGTCGCCGTTCCTGAAAGCGCCGAGCTCGTTCATGAGGTCGTGGCGTCGGAGTTCGGCTAGAAGGTCGACGAGTCCAGAGCCGCAGATGCCCTGCACATCGGCCCCGCCTATGGTCTCAACCTCTACTGTCCCCGTGTATTCACCCTCACCCCAGCCCTCTCCCTCAAGGGAGAGGGGAGCTGTTGAGTTGAGAAGGCGGACAGACTCCACTGCGCCGTTGTAGCCGGGCATTCCGTGAGTGATCTGGCCTCCCTCGAATGCCGGTCCGGCGGGGCATGAGGCGGCCATCAGCCGGTTACGGTTGCCGATAACGACCTCGGTGTTGGTGCCGACGTCGACGAGCATGACGTCTTCGTCCTCCTCGTCGATTCCAACTGCGAGCAGGTCTGCAGCGACGTCAGCGCCGACGTGGCTGCCGATGAGTGGACCTCCGTAGACGTGAGCATCCGGGAAGACTCGCAATCCGGCCTCTCTGGCAGTCGTGGTCAGGGCTGTGGTACTGCGAATGCCGGAGCGATACTCGTCCTCAACAATCGACCTATATGGCTTCTCGCCTATGGGCTGGACATCTATGCCGAAGAACAGGTCGCGCATGGTGGAGTTGCCCACGATAACGACTTCGTAGATCTGCCTGCGGTGGAATCCGAGCGAGCGAGCCATGTCGCCGATCTCAAAGTTGATGGTCGACAGCATCACCTGCCGGAGCTCGCCGTTGAACTCGCCTCCGTCGTATGAGATGCGGTTCATGATGTCGCTGCCGCCGAAGCGCTGCGGGTTCTCGAACGAGGCCGTGTGGACGATGTCGCCGGTCTCGAGGTCAACGAGATTCATGGCGACCGTCGTGGTGCCGATGTCCACAGCGAGACCGTAGATGCGTCCGCGGTAGGAGTCGATGCGCTGTCCGTCGAAGACGACGGAGTCGCCGTCGCGCGAAGTCAGCGGATCGAGGTCGACCTGCCTTCGGACCGAGTGGGTGAGGATGCGGGGTTGTCTACGCAAAACGGCGAACTCGACATCCTCGTTCTCGTCGACCACGTGGGCCTGACAGGCCAGGCGATAGCTGCCTCTCAGAAAGCCTTCTGCTGGTGTGAGGGGGCTGAGGGCTTCGGCGCCGCGCTTGACCTCAACGATGCACTCGTGGCACTCGCCGGTGCGTCCGCATGAAGTGGGTACGCGGACACGGAGGTTGTCGGCGTAGTCGAAGATCGACCAGCCGGGAACTACGTCGAGCGCCTGCCCTGAGTGGTAGAGCGGAGACATGGCGGTATTGTAGCACTCGGTGCTTGAAGGCAGGCGGGGCTGTGGTCGATAACGACTACGCTGCCTTATAATTCGGAGCGGAGACCAACCATGCACATAACTGAGATGGACATAAAGGATACTCCGCCCTTCACGGAGGTGGTCGAACTGGACTTCGATGAACGGGTGAACCTGTTCATCGGGCCTAACGCCAGTGGCAAGAGTGCCCTCTTGCAAGAGATAGACATCGCTTTCAATCAAGATAGAAGTCCCCGTTCCCCATCTTCCTCTGTCTATTGGAACTCGAGCAAAATGATAATGAGGCCGATTGTCTTAGAGGGTTGTAACAGACGAGACCATGGGAGGGCCTGGAGCGATGTCAGCGACGTGTTGCTATTCACCAGTAAAGACTGGCCGACAAGGGAATCAGGAGTTTCAGGTGAATCCAGTAAGAAACCTCTAGTTGTGCATATAGGACCTGTTCGGACGGGCCTTCCCGAGCTTTACGCTGAGGAGACCCCAAGCGAAGATGACACGGAAGTCAGCAAGGTACTGAGCAGGCCGTTCTCCGGAGTGAACTTCAAGGACGCCAACGAGAAGATGTATCAGAAGTCGGCTATGATGTTTGAACAGGAGAAGGAGGAAGACGCGCCGCCAGAAGAACGCCGAGCATATCGCATCTTGGAAGTCCTCAAGACAGTTCACTCGTGCACCAGAGCCATCTGCTCAGAGGTGCTAACTGACGCATATCCACGAAACTACGTAACCGGGCTTGTTTTGGAAGACCTAGACTATCAACCTCTGGCCGATTTTGAGGAAGTCAACATCCATCGCTCGATGGGACTCACCACCATAGACAAGCCCAATTTCATCAACGTGAGACCGGAAGACAGGCCAACCCACTCCGAGGAGGTAGGGCAGGCCCCGTTGTATCTAGGCTTTCTCAGCTCTGGGACGCAGACGACATTCCTGTGGATCTACTGGCTGGCATACAAGATGCTGCACCATTACGAATTCGCCGACGGCTGGAAGGACAAGCCTGCCATTCTGCTAATCGACGAGATCGAGAACCACCTTCACCCAACGTGGCAGCGACGGGTGATTCCGGCTCTGCTGGAACATTTCCGGGGGCTACAGATTTTCGCCACTACGCACTCACCATTCGTCGTCGCGGGCTTGCGGACGGGACAGGTGCATCTGCTGGATAGGAACTCGGATGGGGTTGTCACAGCTAGCACCAATGAGCAGGACATCATCGGCTGGACTACGGACGAGATTCTGCGCACGTTCATGGGTGTGGACGAGCCGACAGACGAGTTGACGATTCGACGCTCCAAGCGGCTGCGTGAACTACGTGGTAGAGAGTCTTTATCCGACGAGGAAAGGGAGGAGTTGGAGAACCTGCGCCAGCAGGTGAACGAGGACCTTCTTTCCAGCAGCAGCCCTCTCGAAGCTCAGCGTGAGCGCTACGCTGACATGATGCTCCGATTCATTCAGTCCCGCGAGTCGGAACTATCCCAAGACGGTGGCTAGCGGGTTTGCGTTGGATAGACAGGGGACCTGAACCCGACCGGGTTGAGGCGTATGCCCGTGAGTACACCCAAGGATGGGTTAGTTACTTCCCGGACAGGGTTGGGTCTCGTCCAACCGACTCTTTCTGGCGGGAGTTTCGCTCAAGACTGGGTGAGTGCTCATACGGGATGTGCTGGTACTGCGAGAGGCGCTGCGACTCGGCGGCTGAAGTCGGAGACCGCGCCGCTACACTCGACCACTTCAGGCCGCTCTCACGCTTCCCTAGTCTGGCCTACGATTGGTCCAATTGGGTCTTCAGTTGCCGAAGATGCAACGTTGACAATAAGCAGGATCTGTGGCCCGACAGCGGCTATGTCGATCCCGCCGCTGCCGATGTACTACAGAGACCAGAGCACTACTTCGACTACGACATGAGAACCCACGAGGTGGTTCCGAGGAACGACCTGACCGGGAATGAACGTCAGAGGGCATTTGACACCATCCATGACTTGGGACTGAACAAGATAGACGTGATCTTCTATCGCGGACGCTGGATAAGGCAGCTTGCCGAAGACTTACGAAGCCTCCCTGCGGAGGAACGTCTCGCGCTCGTCGAGTCTCTTGAAAGCTACCCGAGTGAATTCTTGGGCACAACCCGAATGGTTTTGGCTCAACTGCACGAGGCCGGCGAAATTCAGTAGGTCCTAACGACCACCTTGTAGCGGCGCATGGAGCATGTGGGACGCATCTCTTCGAAGGCGATGACATCGCCGAGGTCGATTCGGGCGCCGACTTCTGGGGGCTGGCTGTTGTAAACCTGTCCCATGGGGGCGCCGTCCTCGTCGTAGAGGAACCATGCGGTGGTGGGCAGGCAGGTGTTGGCAGTCATGGACTGGTCTGCTCAGGCGTTCTCGATAATGAAGTCCGCCACGCGCTCGCCGATCATGATTGACGTGGCGTTTGTGTTGGCTCGTATGCAGTCGGGCATTATGGAGGCGTCGGCCACGCGAAGGCCCTCCAGTCCGTAGACTCGCCCTCGCTGGTCGACGACGGCCATGCGGTCGGAGTCCGGTCCCATCTTGCAGGTGCCGGAGATATGGTGGCTTGTGCGGACGTTTCTGAGCATCCAGTCGTCGAGGGCATCGTCGGAGGCGAGGTCGGCCTCTGTTGGATCGACCAACTCCTCGATCAGCTTCGCCATGGGGCCCTGTTTGGCGATGTCCTGACAGATATGGACGGACTCTCTCATGCGGTCAAGGTCGAACTGCGTGGAGAGCAGGTTGTAGTCGAGGTAGGGCTGAACGTGAGGACTGTTGTTGCGCAGTCTCATCTCGCCGGCGGCTTCGGCCAGGTAGATGGCGGCGATCATGCCGACGCCAACCGGCTCTCTGTCCCAGTCGGTGTATATCTTGCTGTCCGAGGCGCGGGAGAACGGGTGTATCAGCATGTCGTTTCTAAGTGGCGAGCCGGTGGCGGTGTACCTCAGAACGAACTGTATCCGGGGGGCGAACTCCTCCTGGTCGAATCCAGAGACGGTGCGCCACACGATTTGGATCTGCGGGTGGTCGCGGAGGTTCTGGCCCACTCCGGGGGAGTCGCTAACCACCGGGACCCCAACTTCGGCGAGATGACCGGCCGGGCCGACGCCTGACAGCATCAGCAGATGTGGGGATCCTATGGCGCCGGCGGACAGGATGATCTCGTCTCCGAGAACGGTCCGTACCTCGCCGTCGACCTCGACATCCACCCCGATGGCCCTGTTGCCGTTGAACGCCACGTGGTGGGCGAGCGCGTCAGGCAGAATCGTGAGATTGGGCCTGTCGCGGGCCGGGTTGAGGTAGCCCAGCGCAGTGCTCCAGCGTATCCGGTTGGGGTTGTTGAATGGGCAGGGGCCGATTCCGGTGGAGTCTGGGTCGTTGTGGTCCGGGCAGTCGGCGAAGCCGTAGTCTCTGCACGCCTGGTACCAGGCCGTCTGATCCGGCAGCATATCTTCTGATGGGTACCTTCGGACGATGATGGGCCCGTCGCCTCCGTGGAAGTCGTCTGAGAAATCGGTGTCCGTCTCTATCCTGCGGAAGTACGGGAGCAGCTTCTCGAATGTCCACTCATCGTTGCCACTGGATGCCCAGTCGTCGTAGTCCTCGGGTACGCCGCGGAGGAAGATCTGGGCGTTGACTGCTGACGATCCTCCCGTGGCCTTGCCCCTGGGCACGATCATGGGCGTCGCACGGTCGGATGACTTCGCTATGAAGTACCAGCGGTGATCGCTGGCCAAGAGCTGCTGCTCGGTAACGCCGTGGCCGAAGCCGTATTTGATGTCGGGTGGAAGGTCGTCGAGAGTGGGGTAGTCGGGGCCTGCCTCTATCAGCAGCACGGAGTTTTCGGGGTCCTCTGTAAGGCGGGCGGCGAGTACTGCGCCGGCGGAGCCAGCGCCTACGATGATGTAGTCGTACTTCATGAGGACAGGAACTCTCTCACGGCTGCCTCGAAGTCGGCAGGCTTGTCCTGGGGGACCGAGTGACCTGAGCCCGCAATCGTGGCCAGTTCGCAGTCGGGGATGGCCGTTCTCATGGACTCGGCGACTTCAACGGAGAGCACATCGCTTACGCCGCCCCTGACAATCAGCGTGGGACACTGAATCTCCTTGATCGTCTCTGAGAGGTCGTCAGGCTTCCAGTTCAGAGCAACATCCCTGGTGCACTTCGGAGTCCACCGGCCGTCGTCGGTGCGTTTAAGGTTGTGCCGGACTCGATACTTGATGACCTCCGGGTCTGCGATCGGGTTGGACTCCACGGCGTCAGCGTACGCCTCGTCGAGAGTATCGAAGTCCTGATAGAGCGGGTCCCATCTGGCCTGCCTTTCCGGGTCCCGCAAGGAAGGAAGTGATGGGCCTATGTCAACGGGCACCAGTCTGTCGACCATCTCGGGATGGCGGCTCGCGAAGTCGAGTGCGTTGTGGGCCCCCATGGACAATCCGATCAGCGTAAATCGGCTAATGCCCCAGTGGCGAGCGAGTTCCCTTACGTCTTCAACGAAATCTTCAGTGTTGTATTGAGGGGGGTCGGCCCAGCCCGTATCGCCGTGACCGCGCTGGTCGAGAGCAAATATGTGGTACTCGTCCTTCAATGAGTTGGCGAACAGGTCCCACGTGTGGGCGTGGCCAGTCAAGCCGTGGAGGAGCACCATGGGGGGTGAGTTGGGGTCGCCCCACTCCAGGAAGCTGAACTCGAGTCCCCGCAGAGTTGCCTTGCCCGGCCGATAGCCTTCTAGCTGATCCAGATTCATAGTCATGCTAGTCGACCGCGTCGAAGCGTTCGGATTCGGCAGGTCGGGACCACATCTCGTCCGCGCCGGCCATGGTCTCGACCCTGGCGGGACTCGCGCGCCACGAGTCGTAAATCTCGTTGCTATCCCACATGACCAGGGTGGTGATCTTAGTGGGATCGGAGAGGGATATCAGGGTTGTCCTGCTCACGAATCCGGGATGCCTGCTCTGGGCTTCGCCGTTGCCGTCGAGAAGTTTCCGCGCTGACTCGACGAGATCGGATTTCGCCCAGTGGTGTGTCAAGACGCCTATCATGAGATACCTCTTTCAGGTTTGTGCTCCAACGTGGAGGCGAGTTTAACAGTGGCAAAATGGCCGGTCAATTGAAATCCAGGCACGTGATTTGGTCGTTAGTTAAGAATCGATGAGACTGGGTGCATTTCCACAGACAATTGGCATTTACTACGTCTAAAACCATGCTAGAATTAAAAGGAATGCAGCTTCACCGTCCCAAAACGGGCCAATTAGAGGCATGGCGTCAACTGTCATTAACATCCTTTTATAGTGTATCCATCATTTACGAGGCAGCAATGTGTGCGAATCGGTCTATGGAGGAGATTTCTAGCATGGATAGGCTCGACGTGCGAATTGTCGCTCATCTCCAGAAGGACGGGACATCTACAAACGCGGGGATAGCCCGAAAGGTGGGAGTGAGCGAAGAGACAGTGAGACGCAGGCTCAAAAGGCTTATGCAGGACAACTACATAAAGGTGGTCGCGATTCCCGACGCCCGCAAGATTGGCTACGAGTCCCAGGTCCTGGTGGGCCTCCAGGTCGATGCCGATAAAGTGGATGCTGTGGCGGACGCGCTGGCAGACATGTCGGCGGTGTCATGGGTCTCAGTCACGACCGGGTCATTCGACATTTTCGTCTACGCGACCCTGAAGTCCTCTACGGAACTGAGCGAGTTCCTGAGGCACGGTGTAGGGAAGATCCCGGGTGTCAGAAAGATGGAGACATTCATCAACCTGGGTTCCAGAAAGCAGGAGCATGGGCTCAATATGGAGTCCGTAATCGTATAACTTATCTTTATTGTGAGATAAGTGTTACGAATCGGCGCTGTTTGACAGCGCCTTTTCGTTTTACGTAGTATTTGCATGTGAACTTGTGTCGGGGGTGACGGGCCATTGGCGCCGAATGGACACACTACCCTCATCCAGGCGTTTGGACAGTATGTCTCCAAACACGTCGTGTCGATGAAGGGTGATAAGGCTGAGACTAGCAAAGAACTTCAACGATTTGTTCAATGGTGCGGGCCCCAGAAGTCGATGGTGGACGTAACTCCCTCGATGATTGGGGACTACGTGGAGAGGGTCATAGGATCCGGCACCACGCCACAGGCACCTGAGAGACTCCAGGCGGTAAGGCAGTTCCTGTCTTTCGCCCACAAAGAGAAGATCATCGAACGCAAACTTGCCCAGCACGTTCGTGTGCGCAGGGCAAGGCCACGACATGGGACGGGATCGCTCCAGGAAGAGTCCCAAATCCAGTTGACCGCCGAGGGCCACGAGGAGCTTGTCACAGAGCTTGAGACGCTCAAGGCACGACGTCCCGAACTTTCTGAGGCGATTCGCCTGGCTGCCGCCGACAAGGATGTCCGAGAGAACGCTCCCCTGGAAGCTGCCCGAGAAGACTCGGGAAGAGTCGAGGGGCGAATAAGCGAGATCGAGCAGACGCTCAATCACGCGGTTGTCGTGGACGCCGCTGCCATCGCCAGGTCGCGAGTGGTGAACCTCGGTGCAGTGGTATCGGTGCAGGATGTCTCACCAGGACGCAGATCGGCGCAGCCTGCCGACTACACCGTAGTGAGCGCGTCAGAGGTGAAGCCTCCAGAGAAGATCTCCAATGTCTCGCCCCTGGGTAAGGCGCTGTTGGGCAGAGCAGTGGGTCACGAGGTGGAAGTCAAGACACCGCGTGGAATGATGAAGTACAAGATCCTCGGTATCTCCTGACCCGCATTACATACGTGAACACCATGAGGGCTGCGATTCGCAGCCCTTTTCATTTTCAGAGCACTCAACGCCTGAAGGCGAGGTGTGTCCTTGTTCAGATGTCGAGCTGAGAGGGCATTCGTGTATCATATCGTGACTGTGAGCTTGACTAGCTAAAGCCCCGGCGACGTCGATTCAAGGCCCAAGATTCCACAACAGAGGAAGTGCAAATGGCAACGCAGGTGACCGAGTCCGATACCAGGGAGATGGTCCACGACCTTAACAGGCTGGTCTCGGGCGAAGTGCGGTTCGACAAGATGAGTCGCATCCTGTACTCGACGGATGCCAGTATCTACGAGATCGAACCTGTCGGGGTCGTTCTGCCGAAGAACGCCGAAGACGTCATCGCAGTTGTCGAGACGGCCAGCAAGTACGGCGTGTCCGTGCTTCCGAGGGGCGGCGGGACAAGTCTCGGCGGTCAGACGGTGGGGCACTCGATCGTCATGGACTTCTCGAAGTACATGAACAGCGTTATCGAGCTGAACCAGGAGGAGAAGTGGGTGCGCACCCAGCCTGGGATAGTGCTGGACGTGCTGAACCACCACATCCGCGACAGTGGGCTGCTATTCGCGCCCGACCCTTCCACGTCCAACCGGGGCAACGTCGGTGGTGCGCTGGGCAACAACTCCTGCGGCGCGCACTCGATCATGTGGGGTAAGACCGTCGATAACGTCCATGAGCTCGACGTCGTGCTGTCCAACGGGCAGGCTGCGAGGCTCGGTGCGATGGACGGTTCCCAGCTAGAGACCATGATGAGATCGGAAGGTCTCGAAGGAGACATCCACCGGAGGCTATTCGAGATCGGAGAGGCGAACAGGGACGAAATCATCGCGCGATACCCGAAGATCCAGAGGCGGGTGTCCGGGTACAACCTGGATGAGTTTGTGGGCGGAATGGGCTTCAACATGGCGAGGTTCGTTGTCGGGTCCGAAGGGACCCTCATGACGATCACGGAGGCGAAGCTCAACCTGGTGGACAGGCCCAAGGTGACAGGCCTCGGCGTGCTGCACTGCAACGACCTGATCGAGTCGATGGAGGCCACTGTCGCGGCGCTGGAGATGGAGCCTGCAGCCGTTGAGCTGATCGGGTCGATGATCATCCAACAGGCCAAATCGAACCTGGCTTACGCCCGCATCACAGACTTCATCGAGGGCGACCCAGAGGCGCTGCTGGCGATCGAGATTGCTGGAGACACCGAGCACGAGGTCAAGTCCAAGATGGACCATCTTGGCGACTCACTTGCAGGCCGCAACCTGGGCTACACGTTCCTCAAGTTGATGGATCCGGCTGACCAGGAGAAGGTGTGGGACGTGCGCAAGGCGGGTCTCGGGCTCATGATGAATGTGCCGGGAGACGCGAAACCACTGCCCTTCGTCGAGGACTGCGCTGTTGCGCCTGAGCACCTGCCGGACTTCGTGCGCAAGTTCGACGACATCGTCACGTCCAACGGCACTGAGGCCGGGTACTACGGACACGCGAGCGTCGGGTGCCTGCACATACGTCCCCTCATCAACCTGAAGGACCAGGAGGGCGTCGACCGGATGGTGAACATCGCCGAGGAGGTCGGCGACCTGGTGATGGAGTACGGCGGCTCCATGAGCGGCGAGCATGGTGACGGCCTGGTGCGGAGCTGGTTCAACCGCAAGATGTTCGGGGACCAGTTGTACGACGCGTTCCGCGAGGTCAAGCAGGCGTTCGATCCGGACGGGATCATGAATCCTGGCAAGATAGTCGACTCTCAACCCATGACCGAGAACCTGCGCATCGGCCCTGAGTACAAGCCTCTGCAGCCGATGACCGGTTTCGCGTTCCGGCAGGACGGCAGCTTTGCTCACAGCATCGAGATGTGCAATGGACAGGGCGCGTGCCGCAAGGTGCTGGGCGGGACGATGTGTCCCTCGTACATGGCCACGCGAGAGGAAGAGCACTCCACACGAGGTCGCGCAAACGCGCTCAGATCGGCCATGTCCGGCGCGTTGCCGGCATCGGCGCTGACTGACAAGCGGCTGTACGACGTGCTCGACCTGTGTCTCGAGTGCAAGGGCTGCTCAGCGGAGTGTCCATCCAACGTGGACATGGCCAAGCTCAAGTACGAGTTCCTCAACCAGTACCACAAGGCAAACGGGTTTTCGGCACGCCACCAGTTCTTCGGCAACATCGCCACGTTCAGCAAGATCGGAACATTCTTCGCGCCCATGTCGAACTGGATTAACAACCTGGGCCTGACGCGACGGATGATGGAGGCCAACGTCGGCATAGACAGGCGTCGTGAGCTCCCGCCATTCGCCAACCAGACGTTCGAGCAGTGGTTCAAGGCACGAGGCGGATCGCCCGTGTCAGCCTCGAAGATTGGGCAGGTCGTGCTGTTCCCGGACACGTTCACCAACTACAACCACCCCGAACTCGGACGCGCGGCAGTCAAGGTCATGGAGGCGCTGGGCTACCAGGTGATCCTGCCCCAGGTTAGGTGCTGCGGGCGGCCGATGCTGTCCAAGGGAATGATGGACAAGGCGCAGGAGAACGCGCGGTACAACGTGGAGCAGGTACACGGCTACGTCGAAGCCGGCGCGAAGCTGGTGGGAATCGAGCCGAGCTGCATCCTCAGCTTCTCAGACGACTACACGGACCTCAACGGCGTGGATGAGGCCAAGGCAAACGCCATCGCCAAGAACACAATGCTGATAGAGGAGTTCGTCGAGCACGCACTGGAGCAGGGGGCGACGCTGGATCTGGACGGCTCGAAGCTACCAGACAGGGTCCTGTTCCAGGGGCACTGTCACCAGAAGGCGCTGGTCGGCACTCGAGCGGCGATGAGTTTGCTCAACTCGCTGGACGGCGTGGAGGCCACGGAGATCAACTCCGGTTGCTGCGGCATGGCAGGCAGCTTCGGGTACGAGACTGAACACTACGATATCTCGATGCAGATAGGCGAGATGTCGCTGTTCCCGGCGATCCGCGAGCAGGCGGGCGAGTTCACGGTCGTGGCTGAGGGTATCTCCTGTCGTCAGCAGATTGCGCAGGGCACCGACAAGCGAGCGAAGCACCTGGTGGAGTTGCTGGCGGAGGGGCTGTAGGGGGTGTAGTACACTAACAAGTGAACGCATTCTGTGATCAGAGGTTCTTCAACTATGCAGCAAGACACTGAGACTGACCTCGACCAGTTCCACGACGATTCAGTGTGGTTTGAGGAACACTACGACGAGTTGGTGGCGAAGTATCCGGGCCAGTGGGTTGCCATACACAGCGAGAAGCTGGTGGCGGCTTCTCATAACCTGAGAGACCTCATAGCCAATATGAAGGCTAGCCAACGGCCCTTCGATGACATCTACTTCAAGTTCGTACCTAGTAACCCACAGAGCTCTGGCCTATCAGACCTGTACGGCATCTGGGAAGACATGGACATCACTGAAGAAGACATAGAAGCGTCCCGTCTCAAGTTCAAGACAGTCCAGTATTGATTTACCTGCTGGACGCCAGCGCTCTGATCAGGTATCTGACCAGAAGCCTGTCGCTGTCTCCTTTGGCAAAGGACGTCATCGACGCCCCAGGGGCGGGCAACCAATTGGCAATCCCGACGATAGCCCTTGTTGAAGCGTGGGATATGGCTCGCAAGCAGCGGCGAGACTTCGTTCCATTCAGCCTCACAAGAGATTCAATTCAATCCAGAAACATGATCGTGGAGAACCTCACGCTGGCGATCGTTGACAGACTCCCCAACGAGTGGGGAGATTCTCACGACATGATTATTCTGGCGACAGCATTGGAACTACAAGCCAGATACGGCGAGATCAACGTCATATCCAGCGACCGCAAGATGAGGTTCGATCAATCACTAGTTCCGTGTCTGTGGTAGCACTCACAACACTAGTTTCCAATTAGCCCCTGTTTCCTGGTTTCTTTCTCTTGCCCATTTCACGCGTCTATGAGGACGCCGGGGTTTAGGATTCCTTTGGGGTCGAGGGACTTCTTGGCTGCTCTGAGGGCTGTGGCGAAAACGTCTGGTCGCTCCTGGTCGTACCATGGACGGTGGACCCTGCCGACTGCGTGGTGATGGGTGATGGTGCCTCCGGCTTCGATGATGGCGTCTGAGGCGGCCTTCTTGATTGCCGCCTGCTGACCCTCGTAGTCGCCGCTCCTGTAGGCGCCGGCGTAGGTATAGTAGGGCGCGGAGCCGTCGGGATAGACGTGGGTGAAGCGGCAGTTGAGTGTTCCGCCGCCGCACGCTTCGTTCAGTGCCCTGCCCATCATGTCGCGTATGTGGGAATCGAGCTTGGGCCAGTTGTCCCAAGTCACGGCGGTCTCGACGGTGCCGGTCACGAGTCCGAGTCCGGAGGTCAGACCGCCTCCGACGTTGATGAAGGCGTTGCGCCATGCTCCGACCGCTCCGCTTCTGCCTGTTGGCCTGCCTGAGCCGTCGTCGATCAGGATTTCGTCGTCTGAAATAGTACCGCCCGCTGCTCGTGCAATCTCGACGGCTGTGCGAATGTTCCAGTCCTGTGGGAGCTCCGCGGACTCAAAGCCGACGATCAGCAGCGCGCGGACACCGTCCATACCGGCGGCGTCTTTCGCAAGCTCAGGATCGAGAACACGCAGATTTGCTGGCCACAGCTTGGTCTGGACGATCTGACGAGCGGCGTCATAGGTCTGCTCCCAAGTGTCGAAGACGACTCCGGCTGTCGCCCTGTACCTGGGCCGAACCTGGATGCGCATCCACGCCTCGGTGATTATTCCAAGGATGCCCTCGCTGCCGATAGCGAGACGATTGGGGTCAGGGCCTGCGCCTCCTCCGGGCAGTCGCCTGCTCTCCCACCAACCCGCTGGGGTCAGCATCCTCACCGACTCGACGAACTCGTCGATGTGGGTGTGGTTGGTCGCGTAGTGGCCGCCGGAGCGTGTGGCGATCCAGCCGCCGAGAGTTGAGCCGGTGAAGCTCTGCGGGTAGTGTCGGAGGGTGTAGCCGTGGGGCCTGAGCTGGTCTTCGAGGTGGGGGCCGAATACGCCGGCCTGGATGCGGGCAGCACGGGATGATTCGTCGATCTCCAGGACGCGGTCGAACTCGTCCATGTCTATCGTAACGACACCGTCTGCCTCGGGGGGCGTCACGCCTCCGACCACCGATGAGCCGCCGCCGAACGGGACCACGATGTGTCCCTCCGAGTCGCACCATTCCAGCACGCGCTCCAGCTCGGTCTCGTTGCGCGGATGGGCGACGACGTCAGTTGGGTTTGGGAAGCGGCCCAGGATCGCGGCCGGCTCTTTGTCGTCGGCGCTGTACGAGTGGAGGGCGCGCTCGTAGTTGTCGGTGCGGCAGAAGTCGGCGACAGCGTCGGGGATGCTGATGCAGGGAGGCCTGAGGTCCAGATCGTCGGCGCCAGGTATGGGTGGGGCGACGATCTCGGTGCCGAATCGCTCTGATAGCTGGGCGGCGTGCTGGGCGCGCTCGGCGTCTGTTGGCTCCTCGGACTGGAGACCCCAGGTCCAGAAGCTGCGGCGTGGTCTGTGTGTGGTGGTCATGTTATGTGTTCCTGCGGAATGGCTGGGAGAATGGTAGCTGCGGGGGTGTGAGGGGGCAAGGTTCTTTGGCTGTTCCAATAAGGGGTTCAATCACCAAGAAGCGAAATTGGACATTGGCGTTCCATCACCCTCACCCCAACCCTCTCCCATTAAGGGCTGACAGGGGTAGGTATTCGCAAACCGTCATTCCGGCGAAGGCCGGAACCCACGAAGTGGCTCGCCGCTCGGCAATCCAGGGGATGGGGATGTCCTTCGACAAGCTCAGAGCCCGTTCCGGACTTGATCCGGGAACGAACGAATTGCCAGTTTACCTACCCCTCTCAGCCCACCAATGGAGAGGGGTATGTTGGCTGGCGCACGTTTACCTACCCATATCTGGGAAGAGGGATCTTTCGTACCTTCGCCGATTACTGTCGGGCACGGATGCCGAAGGCGACTGGTATGGCAATGAGGGGGACGGCTGCGGCGAGGTAGAATGGGGCTCCGAGGTCGGCGAAAGCTCCGGACACGCCGCCGGACACGACGGCGCCGACGAACACCCCGAGCGAGTAGATGGCGTAGAAGATGCCGAACGCGGTGCCTCGCTGGGAACTGCCAGCCTGATCGGCGACCGAGGCACTGAGGGACGGGAACAGCATTCCGAATCCCAGTCCGAAGATGACCATGGCCGGGAACAACGCTGCGGCAGCCGCGCCCAGCGCAGCCAGCATCAGGCTGCTCACACCGAGGAAACCGAGACCGCAGACTATCGTGATTGCGCGAGACCTGGCGTCCATGACCCGGTGGAGAGGGCTTGCCATCAGGGCTGTCGCCACGAGGGAGAAGGTCGCAAACGCGATACCGGAGGTCCTTGCCGACCCACCCATCTCCTCGACGACGATTGGCAGGTAGTTGATGAGAACTCCGATCCCGAACGTCATCACCAGCACTGCCCAGAAGACCCTGAGAAGGACACCGTTGCGGGCAAGTGACGACACCTGCTGCCGGTCGTGTGACGGCTCACTTGAAGAGTGGTCCGTGCCCGGAACCAGAACCAGGAATGCCAGGGCTGCAACCAGCATGAGCGTCGCGCTGGTCACGAAAACGGCTTCGTAACCCAATTCCACACTGATCCATCCAGCAAGCAGAGGGCCTATGACAGCCGAGACTGCAATCAGCGACCCGCTCATGCCCATCGAGCGGACCCGCTGGCTCCTGGAGCGATCTCCGAGCATGGCGAAGGCTCCGGGGGCGAGGACGCCGGCGAACAGGCCGTGGAACGCTCTAAGCACGAGAAGCTGTACCGGGGTGTCCACGAAGGAGTAGGCGTAGAGCGAGGCGGCGGTCAAAATCATTCCGATGACGACGAGCCGCTTGCGGTCCATCCTGTCCAGCATCACGCCGGCTCCCAGGTTGCCCAGGAGGTTCGTCGCGGAGTACATGCCTACAGTCACGCCGATCATCGCCGCGGCTGCTCCGAGCGACCGCGCGTAGGTGGCGACCACGGGAAGCTGCATGAAGAGGTCCATGAATGCGACAAGAGCCACGGCACGGATGGTCCACAATGCCATGGAGCTGGACTGTGCCTGGACTTTAGAGGTCAAGTCGCGCTTTCCCGAGGTTCTCCAGATTAAGCACCATATTTTAGGGTATCAGGCATGGGGATGGGTAACGGCATAGTTGAGATGAGACTGTGTCAGTTTCGTAGGCAGTATCTTCACCCTAACCCTAACCTTAACCCTCTCACTCAGGGAGCTAACAGGGGTAGGGAAACTGACACTTCGTTCGTTCCCGGATCAAGTCCGGAACGGGCTCTGAGCTTGTCGAAGGACATACCCATCACCTGGATTCCGGCCTCCGCCGGAATGACGATCTGCGGATACCTACCCCTGCAAGTCCTCAGGGAGAGGGGACTCTAGTGAACTGGGCGGTTCGCGAACCGCCCCTACAGTGGGTCCTTCGTCTATAATCTCGCCGAGCGACCCTGAATTCACCACACGCAGGATTGAGGCTTATGTCTTCAGATAGAGAGACACCAGATGTCTATGAGCAGTCTGTCGTATTCGATGGACTGAACGTTAGCAACTGGGATAGCCCGGAGGTGTTCAGTAGCCTGGACACGGGACGGGTGACGGGCATCAACGCGACAATGGCGATCTGGGAGAACTTCCGCGAGGCCATGGACAACATGGCCGGGTGGGTGCACAGGTTCGAGACCTACCAGGACACCCTGATACAGGCGCGCACTGCGAACGACATCCTGCAGGCGAAGGAGCAGGGCAAGGTTGGCGTGGTGCTCGGGTGGCAGAACTCGTCGCCAATAGAGAATGACCTTAACCGACTCGCGCTGTTCCATGAGCTGGGCGTGAGGATCATCCAGATCACGTACAACGAGCGCAACCTTGTCGGCAACGGCTGCTACGAGCGCACGGACGAGGGTCTGAGCAGGTTCGGCCAGGACCTCGTCAGAGAGATGAACCGGCTCGGCGTCCTGATCGACCTGTCACACGTGGGCGATCAGACGACACTCGAGGCGGCTGAGCTGTCGGAACAGCCCGTGGCGTGCACTCACGCGAACGCGCGGGGATACTTCGAACATCCCCGGAACAAGACGGATGACGCTCTCAGGCTAATCGCAGAGCGAGGTGGTGTTATCGGAGCCAACGCGTTCCCGCCGTTTCTGCGCAACGGGTTCGAGTCGACGCTGAATGACTATGTGGACGCCATAGATGATCTCGTCGAGCGGGTCGGGATCGACCACGTGGGCATCGGTACCGACTACACGCAGAACCAGCCCAAGGCGTTCTTCGACTGGATCTTCTCGCAGCAGGGCACGAAGCTGATGGACGTGTCGGACGCCTATCCTGAGAACCTGCTGCACCCGACCGGCATGGAGACGCCGGACAGTCTTTCCAACGTGGCGAGCGAGCTGCAGCGTCGTGGATACCGCACCGAGGACATCACCAAGATTCTTGGTGGGAATTTCCTGAGGCTGTTCTCGCAGGTGTGGGGGGAGTAGGTAGTCACATTTCACTCTCCCCCCCTTATCGAGTACGGGACAGTTTCTGAGGGAGCACAGAGGGGAAGGTGTTCGAGGCTTTCCCCCTCACCCCAGCCCTCTCCCTCAGGGAGAGGGGGTATGTTGGATGACTTTCACGATTCCCGCGAGCTTCTGCCTAACCCTGTCAGCAGGACTGAAGCGAGTGGATAAGCCGGCTGGCTCCTGCTGGCGTTAGGCGCCGGGGGCGCTGGCCTGGGCGATGAATCTGCCGACCTCTAAGTTGAAGACGTCGGGGGTCTCGAAGTACACGGAGTGTCCACAGCCAGGCACTCTAATGAGCTCCGACCCGGGTATGTGCCTTGATGCTGCTTCGAGGACGTGCGGGGGCGTGAGATCGTCCTCTTCTCCCACGATGAACAGTGTTGGGACCTTCATGTTGGCAAGCTCAGCTCCTCTCGGCCCACCGCTGAGAACACCTGCGATCTGCGGCCTGGGAGGGTTGGTGCGCGAGACCTGCAGGTACAGGTTGGCCAGAGCTGGCTCTCGGACGCCAAAGCTCTGCGCGAGCGCCCGGAAGCCTATTTCACGGGTGGACGCCTGGCTCTCGCGCCAATCGTTCAGAGCCTGCTCGACATCGGGTTCACCCATTCCGCCGGTGGTATCGGCGAGTACGAGGCTACGCGTCCTCGTCGTGTGCTCGACGGCGAATCCAAGCGCGGTACGGCCTCCCATAGACTGAGCGACGAGGTGGGTCGACTCTATCTCCAGATGGTCGAGAAGCGCGGCGAGGTCGTCAACGAAGGACTTCATGCCGGGGCCGTCGGGAACGTCGTAGCTGTGTCCGAATCCCCTGTGGGAGAAGGTGATGCAGCGGTAGTTTGCGGAGAAGTAGGGGATCTGCTGCCACCAGGAGAGCAGGTTGCCGCCGGCTCCGTGGCAGAAGACGATGGCCTCGCCCTCTCCGTAGTCCTGGTAGTCGAGTTCGATTCCGTTGATGGGTGCGCGTGGCATTTAGAGGCTCCTCTGCTCTACTGGCATTCATTGGATCACACGAAGATAGTGTACACTACCAGTGTGAGTTGTTCCGTGGAGTGAGACTATTATGAAGAATATAACACTGAGCGCCGATGAGAACCTGATTGCCGATGCACGCAGGCGCGCCGCGGCGGAGAACACGACATTGAACGCGCAATTCCGACTTTGGCTTGAAGGCTACGTAGGGCGTGAACGGCAAGCTGCCAAGGCTATGGAGACAGTTCGTGAGCTTCAGGGGAAGCTACGTACAGGTGGACGCAAGTTCACACGGGAAGAAATGAATGAGCGCTGAGCATTTCCTGGACTCGAACATCCTAATCTATATGTTCGATGAGACAAATCCGAACAAACGTCATCGAGCGGAGATCCTAGTGAGAGACAGTCTGGCCAACATGACAGGCTGTATCAGCTATCAGGTAGTTCAAGAGACGCTGAACATACTCATAAGAAGGCTCAATGTAAGTACCCAGAGCGCGATGCAGCTGCTCGACGATATCCTGATTCCAATCTGGAGAATCAACCCTACCGCATCATTCTACAGAAGAGGCCTGGAAGTACAGAGTCGATATGGATTCAGCTATTACGACTCACTTATAGTAGCGGCCGCTCTGGAAGCTGGCTGCACGCGGCTGTACACGGAAGATCTCCAGCACGGTCAGCAAATTGAGCAGCTGACCATCGTAGACCCGTTTAGGGAGTGAGGTTCCAGTCACCCTAAGCTGTAACAACAGGCAGCCGACCTTAGGGAGGCAGCCTGTCTCAGAAGGCCGCAAATGGACTTGCCGGAGACCGGCATCGCGGCGAATTTACTCGCTATGGTCGAAAAGG
>JAGWBK010000016.1 GCA_021295915.1 Dehalococcoidia bacterium | reverse complement strand
GTGTATGCTGCCATGGTCAGGCTGATGCTACGCCGACTGGCTGTCCCTACCTGAAATGACTTCTCAGACACCCTCTTACAGGCGCGCTCGACCGACTTGATGTAGATCCGTTGCCCCACCAGATTGATCTGGTTCACCGGATAATGAATTCAGATCACTCAAACTGGCTTATCGCTGACGATGTGGGGTTAGGGAAAACGATTGAAATCGGTCTCTTGCTCGCGGCAAAGAAACGCCGTCGTCAAGCGAGGCGAGTACTGGTAGTTTGCCCGGCGGGCGTAGTACGTCAGTGGCAAGATGAGATGCGGTACAAGTTCAACGAAGACTTCCGCATATACGGGCTGGACTTCAACATCAATCAGCCTTCGCACTGGGCGACGTACGACAAGGTCATTGTATCTATAGATAGAGCAAAGTCCGACAGCCACAGCCCGATTTTCGGCGATTCTGGCGAATGGGATGTGATCGTTTTCGACGAGGCCCATCACCTGAGCAGAATCGAAGGGCAAGCAGTAACACAGCGGTACCAGTTGGCCGAAAGGCTTAAGGACATGACGGACTCCTTCTTGTTCCTGACCGGTACCCCTCACCAGGGGAGAACGCACCAGTTCGTCAATTTGCTACTACTCCTTCGCCCAGATTTGGTTGAGCGGTTTAGGCGGATTTCCAGCGACCCAGCAGTTGTCGCTGAATTGGTACTGCGCAATCGTAAGAGTCTTGTCACCGACGTTAGCGGCAATTTCATCTTTCGTGGGCAAACGACGAACAGAGTAGATGTCCCACTCTCTGAATCTGCGAGAGTGTTTGATGCGCAGTTGCAGTCGTACTTACGCTACGGCTATGCGGCATCTGAGGCGGGTGGTACAACAGGACGCGCCATTGGATTTGTGATGACCACGTATCGCAAGCTTGCGTCATCAAGCATCGCAGCGATAGAGAGGGCGCTGGAGCGCCGTGCCTCACGGCTGCGAGGCGAAAACGAGAGCCGCTTAGTTGATGGCCTAGTTCCTACCCTAGAAGAGATGGAGGAAGCGTTCGAAGAAGGCTTGGATAACGCGGACGATCTCGGAGAGGTGTCTGACACCATTGTCGTTTCCAACATTGGTGCCAACCCTTTCTTTGAAGATGAGCAGAGGCAGATCGCCCAGTTACTTACCACAGCAAAACAAGTAAAGCGGGACGATCTTAAACTCAGAAGATTTCTTTCTGAGATTGTCGATCCAATTTACAGAGCAAACGAACGACTTCTAGTCTTCACTGAATATCGAGCCAATCAGGATTATCTCGTTACAGCGTTGAGAGAGCGCCATCCTGATGGTGGTGTCGCCCAGATCAACGGATCTATGTCTCTGTCCGAAAAGCGGACCAACATTGATACTTTCAACGATACGGCCCAGTTCATGGTCTCAACTGAAGCTGGAGGCGAAGGTATCAACCTGCACGATCGATGTCACATCTTGGTCAACTATGACCTGCCTTGGAATCCTAGCCGACTCGTGCAGCGTGCCGGTAGACTTTATCGTTACGGACAGCAGAAGCGAGTCATTGTCTTTAACCTCACGGCTGAAGATGGATTTGACAACAAGACGCTTAGCATGATGCTAGATAGGGTGGAGAGCATCGCTCAAGATATGGCCGAGGTTGACGACGACTATAGAGATGGACTCGAAACTGAAATCATAGGTGACCTCCTTGAGCGCCTGGATATCGCATCCATCCTGAGTGCAAACCGGTCGATGGACGTCTCTCGCACCGACGCTGAAATTGATGCGGCAATTGAACGCGCGCGGGAAGCGAAACGGCAGCAAGAAAACCTATTCGCACATGTGGAGGGCTATAACCCCCAGGGCAGTTGGACTGGTGAGTGCATTGTATCTCGCCAACCCAAAGAACGAGGCTTCAGCAAGCCTTTTTCAGCAGCCTGTTAGTGGGCGAACCTTGGAAATTCAGCTGCCAGAGGAATTGCGGGGCCGATACTCAGAGTTTCCTCCTCGTGCGACAGTCGTGCGCGTGACAGTGGATCGCCGGATCGCGACACGCAGGCAGAATGTAGTCCCTATGGACTTCGCGAGTCCGTTCTTTAGAGATTTGGTCGATTTCGCCAAGTCGCCCGAATTCAAAGGTGAATATACCAGAATCTTGGGCCCTGAATCGGGTACGCTAACACTTTACAAGATCCGTTGGCAGAATGATCAAGGTGTCCCTCGATGGGAGACTCTTATTCCTGTTTTCCTAAGTGACAGCGCGAAGGGAGCGATTTCTAACCCGGGCTTCTTCGGTAACTTGCTTCGATCTCAGGCCATTGAAAGTGATCTTCCCATTTCAGACAACTTGGACATCAGGCGGAAGAAACTGAAACTGACAGAAGTTCAGGCGAATAGTGAGTTGTCAGATCGTTGCTCGACACTAAGGCATCCAAACGATGTCGTACTGATCGCAGGAGCCGACATTATTGCTGCTGAGTGCCCCCCAGCACTAAGCTACGCTATTGCACCGTGTTGTAGATTCCGGATGTGCAGTAGTATCTTAGTTACATAAGTATCGATTCTTCATTGTCCGTGCGATAGCCATTGGCTATAATGTGCGGCGATCCAACTACTCAGGGAGTATATTCAGATGCCTAAATCGCTTGCCTTCTTCCGTGGACAGATAGTCCCAATCGAAGACGCTCAGGTAAGCGTTATGACTCACGCCCTCCACTACGGCACCGCCGTATTCGAGGGTGTACGCGGCAACTGGAACGAAGAGCAGGGTAAGCTCTACGTATTCCGAATGGCAGAGCACTACGATCGGCTGCTTCAGGGCTGCCGCATGATGCTCATGGACATTCCGTACACAACAGAAGACCTGTGCAACATAACCATAGAGCTGCTGCAGAGCTGCGGGTACAAGCAAGACCTCTACATCAGGCCGCTCGCCTACAAGAGCCAGGAGCTGGTCGCCAACCTCAAGCTCCAGGAACTGGAGAGCGACTTCACCCTGATCGCCGTTCCGTTCGGCAGTTACATCGAGGCCGAGGGCGCGATCCACTGCACGACCTCGTCCTGGAGGCGCATCGACGACACGATCATTCCTCCCAGGGTGAAGATCAGCGGCCACTACGTCAACTCCATCCTCGCCAAGACCGAGGCCACACTGGCCGGGTTCGACGAGGCGATCATGCTGACGACCGGCGGCGATGTGTCCGAAGGATCGGGTGAGAACCTCTTCCTGGTCAACAACGGCCAGATCTTCACTCCGCCTGTCTCCGACAACAACCTCACTGGAATCACGCGAGACTCTGCCATGACCCTCGCCCGCGAGGAGCTCGGCATAGAGGTAGTCGAGCGCAACATACGTCGGAGCGAGTTGTATCTCGCCGACGAGGTGTTCCTGACCGGCACTGCGGCACACGTCACGCCGGTTGGCTCGCTGGACAGGAGGCCTATAGGGGATGGCGGCGTCGGGCCCATCACACAGAAGATCAGCGACACCTACGTCGACCTGATCAGGGGCGGCAACCCCAAGTACCAGGACTGGTGTACTGAGATTCCGCTGGAGTAGGCTCCAGCGCCATCGACGTGTAGCGGCCGGCCTCATCCACCTCTACCGACTATGTTCACCTTTGCGACCGACTACTGTCTTGGCGTATTTGTCTCGACACTGGGCATCCTGCAGCTTGCCTTCTCAGTAGGTGACGTCAGGGGACTGCTGCTATTCAAGTCGCGGCTAATAGCAAGAACTCTGGCGCTGGCGCTAACAGTCTGCGGGTTCGTGCTTTTCTTCTCGACCGGCACGCGCAACATCAACGATTACGAGGGCGGCCTCGATGCCCCGACTCAGGCGCTCTTCTTCTTTTTCGGAGCCTCCGCTGCGGTCGTAGCGACGCTTGTGGTCACGTCTATCGTCAACCACCGGATGCGAGGTCCAGAAGCTGACCCCGAAGCCGGCCTCGACAGCCTGAGAGACACCAACTACGCCCTCTCGCTCGCTCACAGCCTCAGGTACTGGTGGAATTTTTGCCTGAGGCGCTGAACGCTGTGGACACGGACCTGTTCATGCTGATGAATGGCTTCGTCGGAACGGCGCCGTTCATCGACAGAGTCGCCCAGTGGGTTGTCAGCGACTACCTGATGCCAATCGCGCTTGCGCTTATGCTCATCTTCATGTGGTTCATAGATCCGGACCGTGAGCTCAGAGTGCAGCGGCAGCTTGGCGTATTCGTGGCCCTCGCGTCGATGGCGTTGTCCAACTCCGTCGTATTCATCCTCAACCTCTTCTACTTCAGACCAAGGCCATTCGTGGACAACGATGTCTCGCTGCTGTTCTACGAGCCGACGGACTCCTCGTTTCCCTCGAACGCCGTCGCAGCGGTATTCGGACTGGCCTTTGGCATATGGGGAGTCAACCGCAGGCTCGGCTACTTCGCCCTTGCGGCGGCGATACTATATGGCCTGGCGCGAGTGTATGCGGGCGTACACTACCCGCTGGACATTTTCGCTGGGGCTGCTATCGCGGCTCCGGTCACGTACCTCGTCTTCAGGTTGCGCGACCTGCTGATGCCGATCCTGATGATGGCGATCAGGCTAGCTCGGATTTTCAGACTGGCGTAGGTAGTGGAGAGCCTTTGGCGGGAGCGTCCCATTCACGTAGAGGCCGAGCGGTTCGCCGCCGATCAAGTGGACATGGCCGTGAATTTGAGACTGTTGGCCATCGTCACCGAAGTTGGAGACGGTCCTGTAGCCGTTTGGGCAGGACTCGCTCCCGAGTTCGACCGCAATCTGCCCCATGCGAGCCAGCATCTCCCCGCTTACCCATAGCTCCTCCTGGGTCGTAGCTGAACGTCGTACCAGTTCAAGCGGTTCTTGAACACCAGGATGTCAGCCTCTTCGTGGACTACCCTGGAGGGCAGTCGACCCGCGACTATCTCACAGAAGGTGCAGTACTCGGACATCTACCGGCGGTTGCCCCGTCGCGGACGGTGTTCAGGAGTGCCCTGCCTGTTTCCTCCGCGTCGCTTGACGCGGTAGTCCGGCGCGTCCACCCGGATGAGCATCCCGCTCAACTCGTCCCGAATGCGTGAGACGATCGGCCCAGTCGTGTCCAACACGTTAAGGCTGGTGGTGATTACCGTTGGCATACGTTGGTTATGTCGATGCACGACGATCTGGTAGAGCTTTTCGTATGCCCAGTCGCTGCGATATTCAACGCCGAGATCGTCGAGAATCAGCATAGGCGCATTTCTGACCTCGTCGAAGACGCGGTCGTAAGCGACACGGCTGTTGGGGTCGAATGTAAACCTCAGATAGTCCATCAACTCAGGAACAAACGCGAAGAAGACGGGTAATCCTCGTGACAGACGACTTTCCGCGATCGCAACCGACAGGTGGGTCTTGCCCGCGCCAGTCTCGCCGAACAGGGAGAGCCAGCCGTCCGGTGTCTCAGCCCATGCCCTCGCGCTCTCGAACGCATACGTGAGGCTGCGTTGCTGCTCAGCCGAGGCCGAATTGCCGCGGGTGTCGAAGGTATCGAAAGTCATGCGCCCGACCATCTCGGATGGTACGCGTCCCAGGCTGCGGGTTGGTGCAGGACTGTCGCCCCGAATTTCAACCACTCGGCTGAGCGTCGGGCGTGACATTCGACTGGCAATGTAAGGGTCGACGTCGCTCATCTGGGCGGCTGTGGTGACGATTGTCGGAAGCTCCGAGTTAGCACGCCGGTTGAATATCTGCTGCAGCTTCTCCTGCGCCCAGGGTGTGGGACTCTGTGTCCCAAGCCCGTCCAGCACCAGCAGTGGGGCCTCATTGACCTGCTCGAACAGCTCTGAGTATGAGAGTTCGCTCGTTGGCGAATATGTGGACCGCAGGTCGTCGAGCAGGTCGGGTACGTGGACGAAGAAGACGGGACGTCCCTGTTCGATGCAGTGATTGGAGATTGCCGCGGCGAGATGCGTCTTGCCTGAGCCGTGTGGGCCTGTCAGTACCAGCCAGCCCAGTGGCTGTTCAGCGTAGGCGAGTGCAGCCTCGTAGGCAATCCTGTACAGGCGCTTGCTCTCCGGATCGCTGGCGATGCCTTCAGGGTCCGCAGAGCCGAAAGTCAGCCTGGAGAGCGACCCAAGGTTTGAGTAGCGGCGCAGCCTGGTTGACCGCTCGCTGAGGTCGATATCTGCCTGGCACTGACAGGGCTCTACCTTCCCGAAGTCCGCGTGTCCGACCGGAGCTTCGACCGCAAGCCACAGCCTTCCGTCGCAGACCGGACAGACGTCTTCGGCAGGCTCATCAGGCGGGAGACTTCCGGTGCTGTCGCCGTTGACAGAACGGTTCTCCCGCATTCTCTTTAGGATGTCCCCGAGGTTCTCCATAGCCTCAACCTTAGTGACTCGACGTAGCTGGCGTCGAGCGACAGAAACGGTCTGTCTAGTATCTCCCCGCCATTCGTGGAGTTCCGCCAACGTCCCTTGGCCCTCTGCCCTCCAGCTCCCAGCGTTCGAGAATCCGCGAGATGTAACGCCAGCTTCGCTTGTTCTGCACAACGGCCTCTTCGATGGCGTCCTCGATCCACTCTTCGGGATACATCTCCTCGGCTTCGAGCAGCGCGTCCGCAATCATGGGACTCATCATACCGATGTTCTGCTCGTACATCTCGAAGACATTCGGACGCTCAACGGACGGATCCGGCGGCTCCTGGTGCGTCTCAGACCAGGGTGGAGGCTGCGAGGCGGCCTTCTCCAGCGCCGTTCTGTCAAACTCGGAGTTCAGCCCGAATATGGGCTGGCGCCTGCCGTCAGCGTTGACGATTGCGAAGGCGAGAGTTCCTCTTCGCACCGCGTTTCCCAGCGCCTTCTCGATCAGCTCAGCAGGTTGTGTTTCACCCTCCACCGGAATCGCTCGCAGGAGACTCTCATCGGCCTGAAGTTCCTGGAGGGTGACGAACCTCGGATAACCCCTCTTCTGGCTGAGCAGTGCGACTGCCCTCAGCGTGCACTTGAGCTCCGCCATGTCGTCTATCTGGGCGAGCAGCGACCCGAGCAGCGGCGCGGGCACCGGTACTCTGTGTACCCTCCGTGGAAAGCCTGGGTAGGGCTCCGTCTGCTTCTGCTTTGGCGTCAGTGGAGAATCCTCACGTCCCCACGTACTCCATGGCACGCGCTGGGCTTGTTTCCGCAAGCGGCTCGAATCGCACCCGGTCGTTGCGGAAGTATAGCGGCACTGTCCCGACCGGTCCGTTCCGGTGCTTGGATACGATGATCTCCGCGATATTTTCGGGGTACGGGTCCGTGGGGGACTTACGCTCCCAGTCCTCTCGCGAGGTGTACTGGTCCTCACGATGAATGAATGCCACCACGTCGGCGTCCTGCTCGATCGAGCCGGATTCTCGAAGGTCGGACAGCAGCGGCCTGTGGTTCGGCCTCTGCTCGATTGCCCTGCTCAACTGGGAACAGGCCATTACCGGGATGTCCAACTCGCGGGCAAGCGCCTTCAGTGAGCGCGATACCTCGCCCAGTGCGACCGCGCGATTGTCGTTTCTGCCGACGTCCACAAGCTGCAGGTAGTCGATGATCAGCAGGTCGAGTCCGCTCTCCTGCTGAAGCCGGCGAGCCTTGCTTCGCAGCTCCATGGCCGACTGGAACGGAGTCTCGTCCACGTAGATCTGCAGGTCGGACAGCAGCCCGACGGCATCGAGAACTCGCACCTCCTCGTCCTCGCGGATCAGGTTCATGCGCAGCCTGTGGCTGTCGATGTCGGCCTCGGACGCCAGGAGCCTCGCCGCGATCTGTTCGCCGCTCATCTCCAGGCTGAACAGCGCGGCCGAGTAGCCCTGGTCCGCCGCGTTGCGTGCCATGTTGAGCGCGAGCGTGCTCTTTCCAAGGCTGGGTCTTGCCGCGAGGATGATCAAGTCAGAGCGCTGTAGCCCGCCGCCGAGAAGCTCGTCGAGGCTGGGGAACCCTGTCACTACCGGAGCAAGCGAGACTCTGGAGGGGTCGTGCAGCGCACCTGTCTCCTCCATGTAGTTGTCGAGGTACTGGCGGATGTGGGTGAAGCCCTTGTCGTTCCGCCCGCTGCGGATGCCGAAGACCACCTCTTCGGCCCTGTCGAGCACAGGTTCGACCTCGGGTCCGCCATCGTAACCAAGCTCGGCAATCTCTCCGCCGGCGCGGATGACGTGCCTGAGAATCGACGCCTCACGCACGATGTTGGCGTAGTGCTCGATGTGGAACGACGTGGGTACGGTCGACACGAGCCGGGCTAGGTACTCGGCCCCGCCAACCTGCTCAAGCGCACCCTCCTCGGTGGAGGAGATCTCGTGCGCTACGGAGATCTGGTCGATCGCGCCGTTTCTCTCGTACAGCGCGATGCACGCCTCAAAGCACTTGCGGTTGCGCTGGCTGTAGAAGTCGGTCGGTCTGAGAATACTGGTGACGCGCGCAATCGACTCGCCGTCGATCAGTATGGAGCCGATTACCGACTCCTCGGCGCCAATATCATGGGGTTGAAGACGGTCGCTAACCACGGCTGCCTCCGCACGGTGGATCGATACTCTACCCGGCGGGGCTGGTGACCTCGCGAATCGGGGTCAGGCTTGTCAGCCCTCCTCCTCTTCGTCGTCCGGGTATTCTTCCTCTTCGTAGTCTTCGTCTTCTTCGAGTGCCTCGGCTTCCGCCGCTGCGGCTGCTGCAGCCTCTTCGGCGGCCCTTAGCGACTCCACGTAGGCCTCCGGCGTCGTGCCGGTCGGGTAGACCAGCACTGAGACTCCCGCCTGCACATCGGGGTGGAGGTCCAGGGAGAGGTCGAATTCGCCAAGGTCTCTAATCGGCTCGCTCAGGGTAACCGTGCGGCGGTCGATCTCCTTCTCGGTCAACTCGGCCAGTCTCGCCGCAATGATCGCAGCAGTGACCGACCCGTACAGCCGACCCGTGCTCCCTGCACGCATCTCGACGTTGATCTGGCTTCCGTCCAGCTCAGCCGCCAGCTCCTTCATATCCTCGAGCTGTCTGACCCGGGTGACCTGGGCCTGTCGCTGCAGCTTCGCGATGCGCTGAAGCGCATTGTGCGTGGCCGGAGTCGCCAGGCTCTTCGGTATCAGGTAGTTGCGGGCAAAGCCGTTTTTAACCTCTTTTACATCGCCGCCCTGGGCTACGCCGGGCACATCTTCCAAGAATACGACTCGCATGGCAAGGTTACCTCAGGAAACTATTCGGGGATTTCGCCGGATGGCCAACTGTACTATTGTGCCACAGAGTCGTACCAGTTGAGTATAAGAACATTTGTCCCGAATGGTATCACAGCTTTGCGGGAAGGGCAAAGTGGGTCTGGGGCAGAGTTTGAGCAGAAACCAGCGTACCGGGACAAATCCTAGTATCATGGGCAGACAGAAACGCCTGAGAGTGAATCCACGGAGACAGCGGACATTTGACTGACGAGTACGAGCTAGTAGCCGACGAGCCCGGATTTAGTCATGCCATTTCGAAGATTTCCAAGGCTCGGAGAATAGGCTTGGACCTCGAGTCCAATGGCTTTTTCAGATATCCCGAGCAGGTCTGCCTCGTCCAGATCTCCACACCGCGTGATGTGTTCGTGATCGATCCGCTCGCGCTCGAAGACATGAAGCCACTGGGCAGCGTACTGGCGACGAGGAAGGTCGAGACGGTCCTGCACGCTGGCAGCCACGATGTGCTCAGCCTGGACCGCGACTGGGGCATGCACATCGAGAATATGTTCGACACGAACATCGCGGCGGCTTTCGTTGGGATGTCTCGCCTCGGACTGGCCAACGTGCTCGAAGAAGAGCTTGGCGTCGACATCCCCAAGGAGAAGCGCATTCAGAGGTCTGACTGGAGCAACCGTCCGCTCAGTCAGAAGGCCCTCGACTACGCTGCCAACGATGTTCGCTACCTGCACGAACTCAGGGAAGCTCTGGGGAAGCGACTGCGGAAGCTCGGTCGTGAGGACTGGGTGAAAGAGGAGTGCCAGCGACTCTCCGCGACCCGCTACGATCCTCCTGACCCGGATATGGCCGTGTTCAACGTCAAGGGCTGGCGCAGCCTCGACGATCAGGGTCTTGCGATACTCCAGTCGCTCGTGGACTTCCGTGAGGACCACGCAGTCAGGATGGGGAGGCCGCACTTCAGGGTGATACCTGATATGGCTCTGATCACGCTGGCTGACAAGCCCAACTCCGATCTGAGCCGGGTGCGCGGACTTGGCAACTTCTCTCGCGGGAGCATGGCAAGAGGAATCCGTAAGGCAATCGCTGAAGGGCAGTCGTCCAAGCCGCCCAAACGCCCCGCTCAGCCGCGACAGCCGCGGATACCAAGAGGCCAGCGCGAGGCATTCAGCAGTCGTCTCGCCAAGCTAAAGCAATGGCGCATCGCTCGGGGTAAGGACCTGTCGCTCGATCCGGCGCTGATTTGGCCGATGAGGAGCCTACAGCGTATCGCGCGCGCCCCCGACAAGTTGGAGTCGGAGATGCAAGACCCTGACGTCCGTCGCTGGCAGCGAAAGGAGTTCGGAAAGTCGCTGCGCCGCGCGCTCGCGTAACTGGCCTGAAGCAAAAGAGATCATCATGAGGCCGACGCCCGTTTAGGACGTCGGCCTCGTACTTTAGTTTACTCTTCCAGTGCGGCGACCACCGACTGCGGGTTCATCGGCAGGTTGTTCAGCCTGACTCCTGTCGCGTCGTGGATCGCGTTGGCCAGCGCCGCCAGCGGTGGAGCGATGTTCGCCTCGCCGACGCCCCTGACACCGAACGGGTGGCCGGGGTTGCCGACCTCGACGATCAACGTGTCGATCATTGGCAGGTCGAGGCTCGTAGGCATCCGGTAGTCGAGAAGGCTGGTGTTCATCATGGAGCCATCGTCGCCCATGTAGTACTCCTCGTTGAGGGCCCAGCCGATGCCCTGTACGGCACCGCCCTGGATCTGCCCTTCCACGTAGGAGGGGTGTATGGCGAATCCGGCGTCCTGGATCGCGGTGTACCGGAGGATCTCCACCTTGCCGGTACCGGGATCGACCTCCACGTCGACGATGTTCGCGGCGTAGGAGCCGCCAGAGCCGCCAGGGTTCATGTTTGCGCGTCCAACCACGGGTCCGCCGGTCTCTGGAAGCCTGCTGGTTATATCCTTGAACGACATTCGCAGCTCGGAGTCCGACTTGTGCTGGAGCATACCGTCGACGTACTCGACGTTATCAGGGTCGGTGTCCCACAGTAGCGAGGCGCGGACGATTAGCTGCTGGCGTACATCCATGGCAGCCTCGTGCGCGGCCCATCCCGACTTGAATGCGACTCCGCTGCCGCCGGTAACCGATGTGTAGCCGATGGTGTCGGTGTCGCCTATGGACGGGTTGACGTCTTCGACCGGGACACCGAGAACCTCGGCGAACTGCTGCGCGATTGCCGTGCGGGAGCCGCCAATGTCCACGGAGCCTTCAATCAGGCTGACCGTGCCATCCTGTAGCACGTTCGCGACCACGCACGCCATGCCGGTGTTGTTGCGGCAGAAGCCCATGCTCCAGCCACGACCTCGCATCTTGCCCTCGACCTGCTCAAGAGGCGCAGCCATGTGGGAATGTTCCCTGACGGCCTGCATGACCTCTTCGGCCCCGATGAGGCCGTTCATCACGCCGTCAGCGCGCCGGTCGCCCTGTCGAGCGACGTTGAGAAGGCGAAGCTCCACGGAGTCTATGTTGAGAGCGTTTGCGATCTCATCCAGTATCGACTCGGTGCAGTACATCACGATCGGGGCGCCGGGAGCGCGGTAGGCTTGCGTGCGCGGCTTGTTGGAGACGACGTCGAAGCCGTCGATGCGCACGTTATCGATTGCGTAAGGGGAGAAGACGGCTGAGGCAGCGCCCGAAAGAGGCGCGCCGGGGAAGGCCCCGGCCTCCAGGGCAACCCAGCAGTAAGCTGCGGTGATCTTGCCCTCGTTCGTGACACCCATCTTCAGCCGCACCAGCGCGCCAGAAGTCGGGCCGGTCGCGAGTAGGACTTCAGTGCGGTCCATGACCATCTTCACCGGATGCCCGCTCAGCTTGGACAGCATCGCTGCGACCGGCTCCAGGTATGGGGGAATCTTTCCACCGAAGCCGCCGCCGATCTCCAGAGGCACTACCTTGACCTGCGACACCGGCTTACCGAGAATGCGGGCGATGTTGTCCCTGACACCGAAGTGGCCCTGGCTTGAGCACCACACGGTCAGGCGGCCGTCCGGCGCCCACCACGCGGTCGCGTTCTGAGGCTCGATGTATCCTTGGTGGACTGTCTTCGTGGTGTACTCACGCTCGAAGATGTGGTCTGCTTCCTCGAAGCCTGCCTCGAGGTCACCAAAGTCGTACACCTCCTGCGAGGCGACGTTCACGCCTCCGGGAAGGTCAGGGTTGTTCGACCAGGTGTCGTGAAGGGCTACGGCATCCTCGGCCATTGCCTCCTGAACGTCTCTGTACGCCGGAAGAGGCTCATACTCGACCTCGATCAGGGCGAGTATCTCCTCTGCGGCGTGCGGGCTGGATGCTGCCACGGCTGCGATTGCATGGCCTTTGTACAACGCCTTGTCCCTCGCCAGGATGTTGTCCTGGGGCATCTGTCCCAGGACAGCCGCCGGGCCCACAGGGTCTGACGGTGGGAAGATCGACGCTGTCACGACAGCCTTCGCCTCTGGATGGGCCTCAGCCTTCGAGGTGTCGATGCTCTTGATCCTCGCGTGGGCGTGTGGTGAGCGCAGCACTTTGCCGTAGAGCATTCCGGGCAGGTTCATGTCCGCGCCATAGACGGCGCGTCCAGTCACCTTGTCCACTCCGTCATGCCTGATTGGTCTTGTGCCGACTACCTTGTACTCGCGCGTTGCCGTTGTCATGTGTCGTACCTCTTAGGAAGTGTTTAAGAGTGTTTTTAGCACCGCTGGTATCCTACCATACAGCGCAGCGACACATGATATGGGGGCATTCGAGGGCCGACTTCAGCCCTGGTTCTCCTCGAAATCCAGCACGTAGCCAGCCTCGTGACGGGTTCCTGCTGTTACCGGCGACACGACAATCACGATCTCGCCGCCGTCGCCCGGGGTTGTCAGACTCATCCAGCCGGAGTTGCTGGCGTCCAGAGGCATCTGTGAAACGGTATATTCGCCGTCAGGCGTGGAAGTAACCACCTGGACGATGAAGTCCTGAGCGAGCTTGTGGCCGGCCATGCTGAATCCTTCGGCCTGCCATTCGGAATCGGCGCTTGCAGAGCCGAGTTCAGCGATGGATACACCGTCTATCAACATCCCGTCGAGGTAGACAGCGTCGTCTGTGACGTACTCGAACCTCACGAGCACAGGGCCACCGGTGAACTCGGTGAGATCTATCGACTCCCGCTTCCACTCGCGGCTCTCCCCGGTGTATCCAGAACCGTAACCGTTGCCGCTGGGGTTGTCGTTGGTAGTGTGCGCGCCCTCAAGGATGTACCAGGTCTCTCCGCCGTCGTCCGATACCTGGACGTATCCGTAGTCCCAGCCCTCTTCGATCTCGTGCCAGACCTGGTACTCGAGTGTCGCCCTGTCGAGGCCTGTGAGGTCGAACTCGCGCGTCAGCTTGGTGTCGATGCCGTCGCCGCGCCCGCTCCACCAGCAGGTGGGTCCCTGTGGGCAGTCGGTCCCAACCTGGCGGACCTCGGTGTCACCGTGGAAGGTGATTGTCCCGGACTCGGCATCGGTATCCACGCGGAAGTATCTCGCCGAGTACTGGGGCAGGCTGTCGGGCCTGCCATCACCTGCGGCTAGTCGCCGGACTGGGCCTATGCCTACTCTCCGATCGAGGTAGCCATAGCGCTCGTCTTCGGCGTCCAGGTAGTTGGCGACGACCCAGTCGGCAAACACCTGGTGCCAGGTGAGGTCGTGTTCACTCAGGAACGATCTGACCCCGGCAATCCCGTCGAGGGGCTCATTCACCAGTTCAACAAGGTTTTCGACCCCTCCGACCCTCTGCCCAACGTAGGTGAAGAACAGCGCGGCTGCCCCGTAGTGAGGGTATGTGGAACGCGGAGAGTCTGGCCAGTAGTTGAGCTGTGTATCCGGACGACGCATGAACGCACGCGGCGACTGCACACTGTACCCGGCCAACTGGGTCGCGACTTCAGACAGTCCCTCGTTGACCCAGGACTCCTCTCCGACGTCCTTGTCGAAGTGGGCGGCATGTTGAAGCTCGTGGGCGATGATGGCCAGATGGGTGTCGACTCCATGCTGTGCGGCACGGCTGTCCAGGTAGATGATCTCGCTCTCGTTGCTATGAGGGTGTACCTCGGACGGGAACGAGTCCTTCGACCCGAAGTACCCGGCTGCTCCGTCCAGAACAGCATGGATGATGAACAGGCGCGGATCTCCGTCGAGGCCGGGACTGGCGATGTCTCCCAGGGTCCCTACTACTGCGGGCCTTACCTGATGCTCGTAGACGCTTGCGGCCTGGGCCAGGTCGTCCCGAGCCAATGTTACGCCATCCTCAACGAACCAGTAGGCGTTATCGCTGACCACCTGCAGCGTCGCGGTGATGAGTCGCGGGGAGCCGTCTTCGAGGTTTGTAATCGTGAAGTCTCGCTGGTCACCCACTGACATGGGAGGGGTTGATCCTGCCTCCGAAACGCTGGATTTAGCTCCCCGCAACCGGACTGCGAGCTCGGCGAGGTCCCGGTCCGGCAGGTCAACCTCGTTCAGCACGACTCGATCAGGCAGCACGGGCGCCACCTTCACAGGGATCACGGGGTTCGAAGGGGTTGTCAAACTCTGAGTGACAGAGGACTCAACGGCCTTTGGCGTGACCTTGGCTGAAGACACCGTAGGCGGGACTTGCGGCTCGGGTACTGGCGTCGCTTCTGCCCTGACTGTCTGAATGTCCGAAGCTACTGTTGGCTCCGGCAGCGCGGGCTCGGTGCTGCCGGTATTTCCGCAGCCGGCCATTGCCAAGGCGGCTGTGATGAGTGCGACTGCGCTGGCGGCAGCCCACATGACAGGTCGAATTCGTGTACGTCTCATATCTGCGGCGTTGCTCCTCGTACAGGATACAACGCCCCAGGTCACGATCGGGTTGTGATACGAGAGTCTCAGGCTCTCGGAATCGCCGTTCCCGGCGTGGTCATTCTGAGACTGTACACGGAGGTGTTAGCCGTGAAGAACATCGTCCTGTTGTCAGACCCGCCCCATCCGCAGTTTGCCGGGTACTCGGGCAGCCTGATGATGCCAATTAGCTCCCCGCTTGGGTCAAACACCCAGCAGCCGTCCGGGCCGGTGCAGTAGACCCTGCATTCCACGTCCACCTTCATGCCGTCGGGTACGCCGTTGGTCGCGGTCTCAGACGGCATATCCGCGAAGTGTCTGATGCCTCGCACGTCTCCGCTGTCATCCAGGTCGAACGCGAGGATGTACTGACCTGGCCGAGTATTCGCGACGTACAGCACGCTTTCGTCGGGCGAGAATGCGAGTCCGTTTGGATATCCGAAGCCGGGTACAGTCATGTCCACCGTGCCGTCCGGCCTGATCCTGTGGACGCTGTTGTACTGCATATCGACCTGCGATGGCTCAAGACGCTCCCTGCCCGGGTTGGTGAAGTACAAGCTGCCGTCCGAATTGCCCACGACGTCGTTCGGGCGGTTCAGCCTCTGACCGTTCCAGGAGTCCGCGAGAACGGTGTAGGAGCCGTCATCCTCCCGCCGCGTGACCCTCCGGTTGATCATCTCGCAGACCACGAGCCTGCCCTGCGAGTCGAACGTCATGCCATTGGATTCGCCGCTGTCCTCACGGAACAGCTCCGGCTCTCCTCCTGGTTCCAGCCTGTATATGCGGCTCGTGCGGATGTCCACGAACAGTAGGTAGCCGTCCGGGTGCCACACAGGCCCCTCCGTAAACTGGAAACCGGTGGCCAGCTTTTCGGGCTCAGATGATTCAACGATTTCAGCGAGTCGGTCCGGCATAATAGGTGCTCCTGTTTTTCCAATTGGGCTCGAGTTTCCGGCCACTACTCCTCCCGGAATATCTCGTCGCCGCGGTTCAGGCGGACTGCGATATTGAAAGTCTGGTTGACCGACCTCGGCGTCGGGTAGTGGGCCGCAAGGAACCTGGACATGCCCACCAGCACGTGCCGTGCCGAATCGGTGCCCCTGCGAAGCTCATACTGCTTGATAGCGGCGTCGACGATCTGGAAGTGGTGGAAGGTCGAGTCCTCTCGGAGCATTGCGTGTGCAAGGACGGATAGAACGCTGTCCGGGTCGTCCAAACCGGCGACGTAGTCCGTCACCAGCCTCGCCGACTGCTCGACCTGCTGCTGCGAGTTCATGGTGTCCAGAATTTCCTGTCCGATGTCTTCCGAGGATCCCACCCCGTTGGGTTCCGGCAATCGCTGCGCTGGCATGTTCAGGAACCTGTCGAGATAGACGCTGATGGCCGTGTCGAACGCTGCGCGGAGCAGTTCTACGGACGGCGCCCGGAGCAACGCCTGATGCAGTGCATTCGCCGCTGTCAGGGTATTGTGAACGGTGTCCCAGTCGCCAAACTCGTTCGACGTGTGGAAGCGCGCCATCCTGAGGAACGCCGCGTACGCGACCGCGCTGCCGATCTGCTCGGCAGTGGCGCCGACCCTCACGGCCTCCTTTAATGCATCGAGCGTGTCAGCCGGATCATCTTCCAGAATGGTTGCAACGAGTGACTCCTCATCGTGCCTCTTTACGTGCCCAGCTTTAAGCTGGCCACGACTTGCCTTGCCCTCGGCCCACAGGTCGGGCAGCGCCGCTCTCGCCTCCTGGACCATCGATACAAGATCGATGGGGTTGCGCCACGAGTTGAGCTCCTCGCTCCTGCGAGCGGTCGCCATGCCGTGGACGAGGCTTGTCAGCACCAGGCTGGCGTGCTCCCAGCCGATGTGATCGAGAAGCTCGAACGCCTTGTTGCAAAAGTCGACCACGTGCCCTGCGTCTATGTAGACCCTGTCGGTTGCTGCGGCGAAGATCATGTCTGCAATCTCTCGCTGCGAGATGCCGAGGTCGATTGCCGTTCTGAGGCAGCGTTCCGCGCCCTCGTCGTCCCGGACTTCGATGAAGTCGCGGAACCACTGCTTGAACACTTCCGGCCTTGTCTCACCTGTCGGTAGAGGATCGACCAGGAACCTTGGAGGTCTTCCTGCGCACTCCGATGCCACATGCCTGATCCCCTGGTAGAGCGCCAGTGAGCGGTCGTCCTGATTGAGGTGATCGAGCATGTTGGCGGAGCAGGTCATCATGCTCATCGCCTGCCCCCAGCCGCTGTCTGAGTACGTCGTGCCGAACTCAGCGCCGATGGTCAGCGGTACGCGATAGTCAGCGTCGGCGGAGTTGAGCCCGAGCACCGACTTGGCTATCACCAGCCGGATGTTGTGCTCCATGCCGTCTTCGAGCCGGCGGGACCATCGCGGGACAGGATCGGTCTCGGGCGGACTAGGATCGACCCATACTTCACCATCAACGACCGACACCGGGAAAGAGCGGGCATCGTCGGCAAACGGGTCGAATGTTCCGCCGCTGGACAGATCGAATCTCGCGTGGTGCCAGTGGCAGGTCAGGATGCCGTTGCTGACCGTGCCCCTGTCCAGAGGGAACCCCATGTGCGGACAGCGGTTGTCCACGGCGGCGAAATCATCGCCCCAGGGAAACACCGCCATGGTGTGACCGCCGCCGGTAACAACTCTGCATCCGCGCTCCCGGACTTCCTCCACCGTCCCGACTCTCAGCAGCTTCTCAGTAGCTAAAGTCATGTTACCCTCCAGCCCCAACTTCAACTCGTATATATAGCTCTTATGCTCAGATTAACAGAGGTTGTCGGGACTTGTTTGATTTGGCCTCATCCAGCCACACTCTGACAACGCCGAACTGCCCGTCGAAGCCGGGTTCGATGTGGATGTCGCCTGTTCTCACCCTCTCGATTCCTTCGGCGAACCGGTCGCCGTGCGAGGGTAGGGCGATTTCCAGGTCAGAGGCGGGCGTGTCTATCAGCACCTCCATCTCGTTCCCGAACGTCTCCACTAGGCTCATGTAGGCTGTGCGGACGCGCTTCGTGTTTACCCCGACTCCAAGGGTCTCCGAGAGCACCTGCTGGAGCGATACCATGGACCTGTACGGCGGCCTGCCGTCTGGCGACATGACAAGACCGTCCTCGACTTCAGGGGCGGCCGCCTTCCAGCGGGCAAGGTCCTCGACGCGTTGCATGACACCAAGGGTCATGGCTCTCCCGCACACCGGGCAGGCGCTGCCAAGGGTGGCCACCTCGTCTGGCTCGTAGCGAACGCCGCACTTGCGATGTCCTGACAGGTGGTACTTACCCTCTTCGGGGAAGAACTCGATCGTATAGGCGATGTCCTGCGACCTCAGCGACTCGACCAGACTGTCGTAGCTAGGCTCGCCATTGAATATCGTCAACTCGCGTGCCAGTTTGGGAAGCGAGTGGGCATCCGAAAACGACACGATGGACAGGTTGTCCAGCTCCGGCACACGCCAGCACATTGTCGGGTCGGCTGATAAGCCGGTCTCCACTGCGATGATGTGCTCGGTCAGGTCACCAAAGCACTCGTCGAGGGAGTCGAATCCGGACTTGGACCCGAACAGACCGAACCATGGAGTCCAGATATGGGCAGGAATGACGAAGCAGCGAGGATCGATGCCAAGCAGAATCTCCAGCAGGTCCCTCGGGGGTATCGTCAGTGTGGGCCTGCCGTCGCCGTCGAGCTTGGCGCCTGTTTCGGCGAGGGCCGTATTGATCCTGCCCACGGTGTCGAGGCTTGGTGCGAATGCCAGGATGTGAGTCCGCCGGCTACGACCGTTCACACGCGCAACACAGCTCACCTCGGTCCCCAGAACAAACTTCACGCCATCGTGCTCGTACAGACCGTCGCCGGTGTCAGTCAGCTTGGCTCGCGACTCCTCGAACCATTCCGGCTGTGTGAAATCCGCTGACGCCAGGAGGTCGATTCCCTTGAGTTTCGCCCAGTGGGCGAGGTTCTCGAAGTTCAGGTCTTTACTCGTTGCGTATGCGTACGAAGAGTGTATGTGCAGGTCGGCTGTGTAGGTCATACGACGATCTTATCACCTGCTCACTTCAGCCCCTTGGTAGTTGACATATGGTCTCGATTAAGATAAATAAACATTGATGCGTTGAGCATCCTAGATTATATGATCAGTGCCTCTCCTCGCCCGGTACTTGTCCTCCTGTTGCGAAACGGTGGACCCCCAGCCGGGGGTAAGACTGCACTGGGCTGAGGCGGCTTCGAGAGCGACGATGGGCAGTTGTCGCGAGTATCGCAATAGTTGAATCTTCTAAAGTTTAACTTCAGCTACGATCTCCAAACGTTCCGAGGGGATGTCTTTGGAGGCATCACAGCAGCGGTAGTCGGTCTTCCGGTAGCGCTCGCCTTTGGCGTAGCGTCCGGACTGGGAGCACTTGCCGGCATCTACGGCGCAATTGCCGTAGGCTTCCTCGCAGCGGTCTTCGGAGGAACTCGGTCCCAGATTTCCGGCCCCACAGGCCCTATGTCCGTTGCGATGGCCGTAATCGTCACGGCCCACGCGGACAGCCTCGCCAAGGCGTTCACCATTGTCATCATGGCGGGGACCATTCAGATCCTGCTGGGCGTTCTGAGGATAGGGCGCTTCGTATCCTACACCCCGTACTCAGTCATTTCGGGGTTCATGTCCGGCATCGGGATAATCATCATCCTGATACAGATACTGCCGTTCTTGGGCGAGTCCGTCGCCACCGGCGGGCCGATGGGAACCCTGCGTGCCCTGCCGGATGCCGTAAACGACATAAACTACGGCGCTCTCGTGATTGCCGTCGCGACCCTCGTCGTGGGAATCATATGGCCGTCTCGTCTCCGCAAATTCCTGCCCCCGACCCTGGTCGCACTGGTCGCAGGTACCCTGCTGGGAGTCCTGTGGCTTAAGGGTACCCCTGTAATTGGCGACGTCCCGACCGGACTGCCGGCCTTCAGGCTTCCTGACTTCTCCATCGGCGTGCTGGCGAGTGCAGTGCAGCCCGCACTGACGATTGCCCTGCTCGGCTCGATTGACAGCCTGCTCACATCCCTCGTAGCCGACTCGATGACCCGCACTCGCCACAACCCGGACAAGGAGCTCGTGGGCCAGGGCATCGGAAACGTGGCCGCGGGATTCATCTGGGGGCTTCCAGGCGCAGGAGCTACGCTTGGTACGGTCGTCAACATTCGCGCCGGTGGGAGTACCCAGATATCGGGGGCTATACGTGCCATCATATTGCTGGCGTTGGTACTTGGGCTCGGGAAGTACGTCGAATCTATTCCACACGCGGCTCTGGCCGGCATTCTCATGAAGGTCGGCTGGGACATTTTCGATTGGCGTTTCCTGACCCGGATTCGCCATGTACAGAGAGAACACCTGCTGGTGATGTTCATCACCCTGTTCCTCACGGTGTTCCTGGACCTGATCACTGCCGTGGCTATCGGCCTGATTGCCGCAGGCCTGGCGAACGCGCGCCAGTTCGAGCGCCTCGAGTTGGACAGTGTGATCTCCGTGCCGATTCTCGACCAGACATTCTTCGGACTGGACGACTCGGACGATCTAGATCCCTTCTCGGCGCAGGTCGGACTGATTGCTCTCAGGGGCAGCTTCACAGTCGCCTCCTCGAACAAGCTGATAAATACGATCAGCGAGGACATACGAGAGCACGAGTTAGTGATTCTCGACTTCTCCGATTCCGTGTATGTCGACGATAGTGCGGCCCTGGTCGTGGAGCAGATGATCGACTCTGCAATAGCCCAGGATACCGAGTGCATTGTGGTGGGACTCTCCGGAGAGCCCTCGGAGACCATTCATGCCCTGAACGTCCTGCACAGTCTTCCCGAGAACCATGATGTCGCAACCCTGGACGAGGCGAGAGAGATTGCACGGGAGATCCTGAAGATCTAGATTCAGGTCCTCTCCTCAAATCTCTGACCCTGTCCGCGTTTGACCCTCCCTCCATCCGGTACTACAATCTGCCCCACCATCCGTATGTAATCTCCCAGGAGCGTCTGGACTATGGACTTCGAGCCTCGATATACCCCCGAGCAGCAGGAGTTTAGGCAACAGGTCAAGGACTGGCTGGAAGAAAATGTGCCCGAAGGCCTCGAGTACCCTGCTGACTCGATGGACCTTAGCTACCAGGGCTACCTGAAGCTGCGTGACCTCGGACGAAGGCTGGGCTCCCAGGGGTGGCTGTGGCCTACCGCTCCGACGGAGTACGGCGGCGGGGGACTCTCCATAGACCACGCTATCGTGATCGAGGAGGAACTCGACCAGTACGACCTCTCGCTGCCGCCCTACTACGACAGTGGGGGACGGCTCGGCGGCGCGAGCGTTCTCGTCTGGGGATCAGAGGAGCAGAAGGAGCACTTCCTCCCACCGATCTTCAAGGGCGAGGTCCGCACATGGCAGCTCCTCACCGAGCCGGGGGCAGGCTCCGATCTGGCTGGAGTCCAGATGAGCGCGGTGAGAGACGGGGACGACTTCGTACTCAACGGCCAGAAGGTGTACGTCGGCAGCTCGCACGGCGCAGAGATGCTCTGGACGATCGCACGCAGCGACCCGGACGGAGACCGCCACCAGAACCTCAGCTGGTTCATGATCCCAACAGAAACCGAAGGCATCACGATCCAGCCAATGGGCCTGCTCATCACCAGCGGCGAGGGCGGGGCCGGTACTGGCGAGAAGAACACGATCTTCTTCGATGACGTTCGCGTACCCGCGTTCAACCTGATCGGCGGCGAGAACAACGGCTGGCAGGTCGCGACCACTCACCTAGAACTCGAGCACGGCTCCGGCGGCACAATCCGCAGAAACCGCCTGGTCGACAGGCTCTTCGAGTACGCTGCCAATCTCAAGCAGGACGGCAGGCAGCTAACCCAGGACCCCGAGATACGCGAGCTTCTGGTCGACGTGTTCGTGGAGGCCGAAATCTCGCGCCTGTTCGGGCTGCGCAACTACTGGATGCGTCACGCGGGTCAGAAGCTGGCCCACGAGGGTCCTCAACACTCGCTATACAGGAAGCAGTCAGGTCTCAGGTCTGCTGAGGCCATGCTCAAGGTACTCGGGCCATACGCCCTGACTGACGATCCCAAATGGGACCAGTCCGAAGGCCACATGGAGGTCTTCCAGCGCTCCAGCATCGTCGCAATGCACCCCGGTGGTACGGCTGAGATACAAAAGGTCATCATGGCCCGCCGACTCGGCATCGGCCGACAGGTAAGAGAGCAGGCCGGCAGGCTGGCGTAGACACCCGACTCGAGGAACACTGAATGGACCTATCCTTAACAGAAGAGCAGGAACTTCTCAGGAACACTGCCCGGGACTTCATGCAGCGCGAGTGCTCGAAAGAGGCTCTGCTGGAGTTCGACGAGACCGAAATGGGCTGCTCCGAGGAAGCGTGGCAGAAGGCATCCGAAATCGGATGGCTCGGTATGCTTGTTCCCGAGCAGTACGGCGGTGCGGGCAGCTCTTTGACTGACGTGGCAGTCGTATATGAGCAGCTTGGCTCTGGGCCGCTGACCGGACCGTTCTTCTCGTCGGGAGTACTCGGGGCCCTGATCGTAGCCGAGGCCGGTACAGACGAACAGAAGCAGCGATGGTTGCCGAACATAGCAGGCGGGCGCGAAATCGTCTCCCTCGCGCTGACCGAGCCAGACTATGGCTGGGAGTCGAGCAGCATCCAGATGCGCGCTCAGCCGACCGACTCGGGTTACTCTCTCAGCGGTACCAAGCTGTTCGTCCATGATGCGGCGGCGGCAACGACCCTCATCTGCGCGGTCCGTGGGCGAGGCGAAGAGGGCGTCACCCTTCTGATGGTGGACGCACGCTCGCCCGGCCTCTCGACAAGGCTGCTCTCAGGATTCATGGGCTGGGTAGGGGAGGTCACCTTCGAGAACGTCGAGGTCCCGGCAGACGCCGTCCTCGGCGAGGTCGGAGGTGGATGGCAACCAATGCAGAGGGCGTTCGATAAAGCAATTCCAATACTCTGTGCCTACAAGGTTGGGGGAGCCCAGTCGGTGTTCGACATGACCCTCGACTACTCGCGCACACGCATCCAGTTCGGCACACCGATCGGCAGGTTCCAGCGTGTCCAGGACCACATTGTCGAGATGGTCAACCACCTCGACTCATCGCGATGGACCACCTACGAGGCACTCTGGAAGCTCGACAGCGGGCGTCCGGATCCCACCAGCGTCCATCTGGCCAAGGCCGTTGCTTCGGAAGGCTACTACCAGGGTTGCAACCACTCCCACGAGGTCCACGCAGGCATCGGAGTCGTGCGTGAGTACGGTCTGACGCTTCACACGAAGATGTCACGCACCCTCTACCACTACCTCGGAGACCCGCGGTTCCACCGTCGTCGAATAGGGGAGACCCTGGGAATCTAGTTCCAGCCCCGGAGTCGTTGCAGGGCGAGGAAGCCGAATATCCCGATCGGGATGGCTATGACCGCCGCGCCTAGTATCGCGACCATTGCGAAGTCGCCGAGCCCCAGTATCGCGTTGATCTGGTCGTTGATCCACTGAAGAAGCACGGGGTCGCCCGGCTCCCCGTGGTGGGTAAGCGCGGACAGCAGGATCATCAGTCGCCGTCAGCGACGGTCGCTACTGCTGGCGTTGGGGACACGGGCTGGTACCGCATTGAGTAGGTGCGCTCTCTGATCGAGTAGCTCGCAATTGTCGCCCCCAGCAGCGTAAGGCCTGCGAGTCCAAACGGGACAACGTAGGTTCCGGTCACGTCGTACAGGACTCCAGCGACCACCACGCTCAGCGATCCGCCTATCTGGTGGGCGAACGTGGTAAAGCCGCCCAGCGTACCGAGGTTCTTGGTGCCGTAGATATCGGCGGTCAGCGACGACGTCAGCGGAGGCGTGGCTATCCAGGACATTCCAGCGAGGTACGCGAATCCCCATATGCCGATCGACGGTGGGATTCCGACTCCGAAGACATCGCTGAGAATACTGGGTACGACAAGCATGACGTACGCGAAGAACCGCATGAAGTAGATCGTTCCGAGCAGGTTCTTGCGGCTGAACTTGTCTGAGTGAATGCCGACGACAAGCACGCCGACGGCGTTGAGTCCCTGCATCATGCCGAAAGCGAGCGCGGCCACGGCCGGGCTTATTCCGAGGTCGATTGCGAACGGCACGTAGTGGGTCGAGATAATCAGCGTTGTGACACCGCAGACGAAGTACGCTCCTGAAAGCTGCCATATCGGCGGAGACCTGAACGAGTCCCTCCAGCTGTCTGACTCCAGGGGTGGAGGGGCTGTGGAGGTAGTCTGCGAATCGCTCTTGTCCTTGGTAATTAGGGCGACCAGCTTGATGAAGGCCACCAGAGGCAGCGCAAATAGCTGGATGACGAACCAGACCACAAGCCAGAGGACCTTCAGGAACGCCGCCATCCCCGGCGACATCGCCGTGCCCTCTCGTCCGTCCGGGATTTCGCCGATCTCTTCGGGACTGTCCCTAAGTATGGTGGCTGCCAGCGGGAGAGCGAGCACCAGGACGAATGCTCCCAGCACCACCCAGGCCACGCGCCAGTGTGCGAACAGGATCAACGATGCGGCGAATGGGGTCAGTATCAGACCGCCAACTGACGTTCCCGCAGTGCAGACGCTGAGCACGATGCCGCGACGCCTGTAGAACCACTTCGCCAGTATGGCGTGTACGGTCACCAGCGATACACCGCTCGATGCGGTGGACATTACGAGCCCGTAGATCCCTATCAGGAAAAGCAGGCTTGCCGAGAGGGTGATGTCCACGACTCCGAAGTCAAGCCGGAACCCGAAGTTCGTGCCGAAGTTGCTGGTGAATGCCAGCAGCATGGTCATCACGCCGAGCACCAGCAGGCTCAGCGATATGACTATGCGGCCACCGTACTTGTCGTAGAGTCTGCCGAGAAAAGGCTGAGATAGCCCGTTAACGAGGATACCGACGGCTATGGCCGCTGATATCTCGGTGCGTGTCCAGTCCAGGTCGCCGGTCATGGGGACGACGAACACGCCGAAGCCGTTCCTCGCACCCATCGATACGAACAGGGAGAAGAAACCCGCAGCGACTATGAACCATCCGTAGAAGATGGGATTGCCGGCTGCCCTACGTGCCAAGTCGCTTTTCCTTCCGCCTCGCGGCGCACCGAGGCTGAGCGGCCATACGGGGAGTTCGAGAAATGTTAAACGAGTCTAACACCGTTATCTCAGCAGTGACAAGGAATTCACGAACTTCGTAACAGCAGATAGTGAGTCCGCGTGGTAGAATCGCTGTCGCCTCAGCACCACATTGACCAAGGAGCGATACCGTGTCCGACCCCCATATCTCTGACGCCCTCATCGAGCGCTACCGCAAAGTCTCCTCAGCCACCGTATACAGCGGCGTTCGCAGAAGGGGATACGATCCCAGTTTCATGAAGGGCGTCTATGCGAGGACGCCGGGAGCACACCTTGTTGGCAGAGCAAAGACGCTGCGCTTTGTGCCTCCACGTCCCGACATAATGCGGGAGACCGAGCTTGGATCCGACTCCCCCGAGTACGTGGCAATGGGCTCGTGCGAACCGGGCGACGTGATGGTCTTCGATGCCATGGGGAAATCGTGGGCCTCCATAGGCGGCGACGTGAAGCTGCTGCAGCTCAAGATGCGCAGAGCCGAGGGCCTGGTCACCGACGGCGCGATCCGCGATCTCGGAGCGGTGGCCGAGTACGGATACAAGCTCTTCTCAGGTGGCAGGACGGGCGCGGTCGGCGCCCCGGACGTGTGGCCTTACGAGGCCAACGTCACTATACAGTGCGGAGGTGTGGCCGTCCGTCCAGGCGACCTGATCGTCGGCGATGACGATGGAGTCGTGGTTGTCGCTGCCGAGATTGCAGAAGACGTCATCGAGTGGGTCGAAGAGCACGAGATGGCTGAAGAGCACATCAAGTCCCTCATCGAAAGCGAGGACGTCGCGCCGGGTATGTACTACAATGCCGCCACCTTCGAGCGCCTGTCCCGCGAACGACCGTGGGAGTCGTAGACGTGGCCTTTATGCCAGCGTGACCTCGCCGTCCGGCGAGATAGATGCCACGCGGCTCGCGCCGCTGAATGCGACGGCGCGCTGCGACACCTCGACGGTCTCCCCGGCCTGCACCAGCAACGCGGTGTCGTTGTCAACAGCGGCTGCGAGTCCGCCGTTGCCAAAACTCGTGAACGGCTCCAGCCCCACGTTGTAAGTGCGTCCCCACCACGGGTATCCGAATCCGCCGCCGAATGAGTGCCAGTACCACAGGAACTTGAATACATCGGTCGGGTACCTGAAACCGAATCCCACCCCTGTCTTCTGGTTCGTTATGGCATACCAGCCGTCAGGCATGTCCGAGATGTACGACATGTCGTACGACCTGAAGCTCTTGGGAGGAATCCTGCTCAGGTCCCTCGGTGTGCCGTCCTTGAGTTGCGACATCGGCCACGGCCCCCTGTAGCCACCCTTGAGCTTGACGTTCGGGTGCCAGTCCTCTCCCTCCTCGTTGATGAGCGTGCCGCCTGGCAGGTCTATAACGCAGTCCTCGCTCAGGAACGGCGGGCCCAGAGCGATGTGCTCTCCCCAGACGCAGTGGACGGGCTCCTCGCCCTCGTTTGTGAGCCTCGCCTCGATCTCCAGCACTGCCGACCCGGAACGCAGCGTCAGTGTCTTTCCAAAGAAGAATGGAGTGCGGGCCGTCCGAACCCAGAATCGCATAGAGACCACCTCAGGCGTGTCCTCGACGATCACAGCGTCCCACGGAACGGTGGTGACCTCGGCGTGCAGCCCCATGTCCGCCCCCTTGTACTGAGTCGGGAAACCTCCGCCCGGCAGCACGGTCTGCCATCCACCTTCATAGACGTCAGACCAGCTACCCTCACCAGAGTTCGTGGTGGGTATCCGCACCGACGGATCGCGCACACCCCACGGAGACCGCCACATGAAGTCCGTATCCGTGGGCTTGTGGACGAACTGGTAGATGTCGGCGCCCTTGTCGATCAGCACGACCACCCTGAGCAGCTCATTCTCGATGACCGCCGTCTTGAGTCCGCGAAAGGTCCACGCGTCTGAAACACGGCACCCGTAGTTGCGCTCGAGTTGGTAGTGCGTCATGTTCATGTCTCCCCAGGCTTGTACCTGAACGATCAGGCGGGCAACTCAGCTCTCCGTGTCCTGGTAGAACCCAGAGTTCAGGAATCCGCCATCGATTGGAATGCCTACACCGTTGATGTAGCGAGCCTGATCGCTGCACAGGAACAGCACCAGGTCGGCGATCTCCTCTGGCAGCACCTCGCGTTTGATCGGGAACCGCTTCAGTCTCTGTTCACGCAGCTCCGGTTCGCGCTTGTACACCATCTCGGTCATCGGTGTGACTGCGACACCGGGACAGACAGCGTTGACGTTGATCCCATAATGCGCCCACTCGAGGCCGAGTTGGCCGGCGAAGTTTATGAGCGCCGCCTTCGCGGGGCCGTACGCGCCGCGTTCGGGGACCGGCGACATGGCCGTTACCGACGACATCAGTACGACGCTTCCACCGTCACCCTGCGCCACCATACGTTTGCCGGCTTCACGGCAGAATAGGAACGCGCCGGTCAGATGCGCCTCCAGCGAGAGGTTCCACTGGTCCAGCGTCATGTCGAGCACCGGCGACTTGATGTTCGTGCCAGCACAGTGCACGAGGTAGTCCACACGTCCGAGTTCGTTGACGATAGTACTGACTGCGGCAATAACCGAGTCCTCGTCGGTCACTTCGACCTGCACCCCGATTGCGCTGCCGCATTCCGACGTTATCGTCCCGGCCAGCTCAGACGCAGCTTCTCTATTCACATCGGCCACGGCAACAGCCGCGCCGCGCATCGAGAATCGTCGGCAGATCTCAGATCCGAGGCCGCCAGCCCCACCGGTGACGATCGCTACCTTGCCCTCCATGCTCCACCTCCACGCGGCGCTATTCGGTTTAGCCTGGCTGGACGGTTGGGTTGAAAACTACTACTCCGCAGAATCTCCTGCGCCTGATGCCCACGCGCCGAGGGCCATGAATCCGCCGTCCACGTTGACGTGCTCGCCTGTCATGAAGCTGGCCTTCTCGCTGGCGAGGAACAGCACGACGTTCGCGATGTCCACGCCCTGTCCAACCCTACCGATCGGGTGTCCCTTGCCCCAACTGGCGATGGTCGCGTCGGGGTCGCCCTCTTCCATGCGAGCGACCGTTCGGACCATTTCAGTGTCGATGGTGCCGGGACACACGGCCAGCACGCGGATGTTCTCCTCCGCGTAGTCGAGCGCCATCTGTCGGGTCAGCGACAGCACTCCGCCCTTGCTTGCTGCGTACGCGGGAACCAGCTTCTGCGACTGGAGGCCCTGCACGCTGGCGGTGTTGACGATCGCGCCGCCGCCGCGCTTGCGCATCTCAGGTATGGCGAACTTCGACATCATATAGTAGCTCTTGAGGTTGACGTCGATGATGCGGTCCCAAGTCTCCTCGGACGTGTCTTCAACGTTTCGGTATGAGTCAGGCGGCTGGATGCCGACATTATTGAACAGTACGTCGACCGCGCCAAATGCCTCGACTGTCTCTGCGACGACGCGGCTGCACTCTTTCATGTTCCCGATGTCTGCAGTGACTAGAAGTCCACCCGGTCCCAGGCGATTCAGCTCCGACTCAACGGCTCGCCCGGCTTCCTCGTTCACGTCCGCGACAACTACGCTTGCGCCCTCTTTCGCGAACTCGACCGCGGTGGCCCTCCCGATTCCAAGAGCGCCACCCGTGACGATCACCACCTTGCCGTTAAACTCACCCAACTCTACTCTCCCAGAGCCACTTGCATTAGTCCCAATACATACCCGCCGGGGGATTAGGGGCGGCTCTAACTCCTCACTCCTCGAAAACTGCACCTGTGCAGTTTTCTCACTCTCCCATCACCACCTTGACCACGTTGTCGTCTATATTCTCGTACATGTCGTACGCTTCCTTGACGTTGTCGAAGCTCATCTGGTGTGTGACCATCTCCCCCGGGTCCCACCATCCGCGCTGCCTCAGCTCGATCATCGTCTGTATGTGGTCGATCGCGTCCGGGCTGGCGGCGCCCTGCGTTGGGATCACAGTGATGCCCTCCCTGAACAGGCCTCTGAACACCAGCGGCACTGTGCCGTCTCCGCCTCCGCCCTGGATGCCGAAGATGATGACCTTGCCGCCGTCCTGGTTTACGTGCTTCAGGCTGTTGTTCAGCGAGTCGGGATAGCCCGCTGCCTCAACGGAGATGTCCGCTCCTACGCCGCCGGTAAGCTCGGCCATCGCCTCATCGAGATCGTCTTTTGCAGGATTGATCGTCTGCGTCGCGCCGAAGCGCTTTGCGAACTCCAGCCGGTTGTCCTCGTAATCTATGGCAATTACTTCTCGCGCACCGGCCCGGGCCGTGATGGCAGTGAACGAAAGCCCGATGCTGCCCTGTCCGAAAACGACGACGCTCTTGCCGAGGATCGTGCCCATCTTCTGACATGAGTAGAGCACCGTCCCGGACGGCTGGCACATAACCCACTCGGCGAGGTCACCTTCGTCGGGCAATAGCGCCATCCTGTCAGGTGTGCCAGGCAGATACTCCACCAGTCCGCCCGTTCCTGCGCGCCCTGGCAGCACGATGACACGCTGACCGACCTGGAACTCGTCCGTTCTGCTCTCGACTATCGTACCAGCGCACTCGTGACAGGGCGCGCCCGTGCGCATCGGATACTCTTCTTCAGGCAAGACCGGTCCGTACCCGTGGCGGATGTCGCTGCCGCATACGGACCACTTCTCCAGCTTGATGAGACACTGGCCGTCGTCGATGGCCGGCGTCTCTATGTCCATGATCTCCCAGGTCTTCGGTGCGCTGATCCTAGCTGCTCTCATTTCCGTCCTTTGCTCCTGAATTCCTCTGAAATTCTCCTCTCTTTCAGTAATGAGGAGATTACCGAAGCCCTAAACCAACGGCCCCCTCTCCCTCGATGGGAGAGGGCTGGGGTGAGGGTTAATCCGTCAATACCACCTATGGTGTGCCCGTCCCACCCAACCTACGCCGTCATCACCGCCTTAACGATCTCATCGTCACGATTCTCATACATATCGTATGCGTTCTTGACGTCGTCGAACGGCATCTGGTGTGTGACCATCTCTCCCGGGTCCCACCATCCGCGCTGCTTCAACTCGATCATTCTCTGGATGTGCCCGACTGCGTCGCCGCTGGTCGCGCCCAGTGTCGGGATGACGGTCGGCGTGTTCATGATGAACTGCCGGTAGTGAAGTGGAGCCATGTCCTCCGTCCCGCCGACAAGCCCGAAGATAATGCACCTCCCGAACTTGGAGACATACTTGAACGTGTTGTTGAACGTGTCGGGGTAACCGGCTGCCTCCACTGAGATCTCCGCGCCACGTCCGCCCGTGATTTCAGCTATCGCCTCGTCCAGGTTGTCCCTCGTCGGGTTGAGCGTGTGGGTCGCTCCGAACCTCTTTGCGTACTCCAGCCGGTAGTCCTCGAGGTCGACGGCGATTACCTGCCTCGCGCCCGATCGTGCTGTGATTGCAGTGAACGACAGTCCAATGCTGCCCTGTCCGAAAATCAGCACGCGCTTGCCGAGGATCGTTTCCATCTGCTGGCATGAGTAGAGCACTGTGCCCGACGGCTGACACATCACCCACTCTCCAAGGTCGCCCTCGTCGGGAAGCGCCGCCATTCGGTCCGGCGTGCTCGCCATGTACTCCACCATTCCGCCGTGTCCGCCCTGATTGGGCAGCACTATCACGCGCTGTCCCTCCTGGAACTGGTCGCTGCGACTCTCGACTACTGTACCCGCGCACTCGTGGCACGGACCGCCCACTCGCATCGGGTAGTCTTCTTCAGGATAGACGGGGCCGTAGCCGTGTCGGATGTCGCTGCCGCACACTGACCACCGCTCCAGCTTGATGAGGCACTGCCCATCGACTATCGTCGGCGCTTCGACATCCATGATTTCCCACGTTTTGGGTGCGCTAATCCGTGCTGCTCTCATTTGTTCTCTCTCCAACCGCCAGCCAAGAGCTGGACATACATGTACATTGAACCCGCCAGAGTGCGGGACATGATTTGGCCGACGCATTTATACCCCACGATGTACCACTTTGCAAGATGACTCACCCATCTAAACTTCGTAGGGGCGGTTCGTGAACCGTCCCTACCGTACGCCCTCTCCATGTAATAGTGGAAAGTCGTATAATCGGCCCAACCACCAGAGAAACCAGCAAGGAGAAAAGCAATGCAGAACGCGGTTATCGTCAGCGGCGCCAGGACAGCAATGGGAAGATTCGGCGGGTCGTTCAAGGACGTTGCGGCCCCCGAACTCGGAGCGACTGCGATCAGGGCCGCGCTCGAACGCGCTGGCGTATCGCCTGAGTTGGTCGAAGAGGTAGTAATGGGGAACGCGCTCCAGGCGCAGGAGGCCGGCTATGCGGCACGTCTGGCCTCGCTCAACGCTGGTATTCCAGAGGAGACGCCCACTATCGCTGTAAACCGGCAGTGCTCGTCCGGCCTTGAGGCGATCAACATGGCCGCCCAGCTTATTCGAACAGGCGAGGTCGACATTGCTGTCGCAGGCGGCACTGAGAACATGACCCAGGCGCCGTTCATGCTCGACCCTAGCGTCAGGTTCGATGGCCTGCGCATGGGCGACAGCACCCTCCGCGACGGCCTGATAGAGGGACTCGGATGCCCGGTCAATCGCTACCACATGGGTATGACCGCCGAGAACGTGGCCGAGCGCTTCGAGGTGAGCCGTGAATCGCAGGACGAGCTTGCTCTCATCAGTCACCAGCGCGCAGTTGCCGCCATGGAGAGCGGCAGGTTCGACGGCCAGATAACACCGGTCAGCGTTCCCCAGCGTCGTGGCGACCCCGTGATTGTCGACACCGATGAGGGCCCGAGAGCGGACACCAGCCTGGAGCGTCTCGCTGGTCTGCGTCCGGTTTTCAAACGCGACGGCTCCGTTACTGCGGGCAACGCTTCCAGTATCAATGACGGCGCAGCGGCAGTCGTCCTGATGTCAGAAGAGAAGGCGAAGCAGCTCGGCATAACACCCAAGCTGCGATGGCATGCCAGGGGCGTCGCCGGAGTCGACCCCGCGATCATGGGAATCGGACCTGTGCCCGCCGTCCAAAAGGCGCTCGGGAAGGCAGGCATGGACGTCGACGACATTGACCTCATCGAGCTCAACGAGGCGTTCGCCGCGCAGGCGCTCTACTGCATCCGCGAGCTTGACCTCGATCTCGATAAGACCAACGTCAACGGCAGCGGCATCAGCCTTGGCCACCCCGTCGGAGCCACCGGCGCCGTCATGACAGTCAAGCTGCTGGAGGAGATCGAACTCCGCGACCAGAACCTCGGCCTCGTCACCATGTGCGTAGGCGGAGGCCAGGGCGTAGCCACCATCTTCGAGCGCGTGGGGTAGGAGAGGCAGGGATTGCCCGCCCGAGACAATTGGAGGCGGCCTGTGGCGAGTTCTGTATGCCACATTTGCCGCCTCTTCATTGCTCCGCTGATGCCTTGCTGATAAGCTAAGAACAGTGATTCTCAAACGCGATTCAGGGATGAGCCGAGACGGGTAGGAATATGCAAGACGTTTTCCACGAAGCAGTGAACCTGCTCGAAAAAGACGAGCAGTTGGTGATGGCCACGGTCATACGCACCAAGGGGTCCACGCCCCAGAAGCCGGGCGCGAAGCTGCTGGTGAGGAAGGACGGCACGGGTGTCGGGACCCTGGGCGGAGGATGCGTCGAGGGCGACATCTGGTACGCGGCCAGCCAGCTTATGAGACGTGGCGGTGACGCCCAGTACCGCGAGTACGAGCTCAACGAAGACCTCGCTGCCGAGGACGGTCTCGTCTGCGGTGGCACGATGTTCTTCCTCATCGACCCTGTCTATCGTCCCGAGGAGTACATTGACGTCGCCAAAGAGATCGACGCTGCCTACGAAGGCGGACCGTCTGTTGCGCTTGCCAGCCTAATCAGGTCAGCGAATGGACTCGGTACTATCGGCTCCAAGCTGTTCATCCGTGAGGACGGTTCGACCGAGGGGTCGCTCGGCGACCTCAGGCTCGACCATGACGCCGTAAACCGTGCCCGTAAACTCATGGCGATGGGCAGGAACGAGTACGTGATCACCGACGAGGGCGTCGAGTACTTCATAGAGGCGTACACCACGCCGCCCCAGCTTGTGATTTGCGGCGGAGGGCACGTCTCCAGGGCGCTTGCCAGTCACGCCAAGCCGCTTGGCTTCAGGCTGTTCATCACCGACGACCGCGAGGAGTTCGCCAATCCCCAGCGCTTCCCTGAGGCGGACATAGTCATCGCCAAGAAGCCTGAGGACGCTCTCAAGGAGCTTCCGATCAACGCCAACACGTTCATCGTGGTGGCGACTCGCGGCCACAGGTTCGACAACGTCGCGCTCGCCGCTGCGGCTGATACGCCTGCCCGCTACGTCGGTCTCATGGGCAGCAAGCGCAAGACGATCCTCATCTATGAGGACCTCGTGCGCATGGGCCTCGACGAAGAGCGACTGCGCGAGATCAGGTCGCCCATCGGCCTCGACATCCACGCGCGCACTCCCGAGGAGATCGCTGTCAGCATCATGGGCGAGATCCTGATGTACAGGCTTGGCGGCACCGGCCGTGAGATGAAGCTGGAGCAGCACCGCATTGACCGCATTATTGCCAAGGTCGAGGCCGAGCAGCCTGCTGTCGCAGTCGCCGACTGATTTCTCCCCCTTGTTTTGAAGGACCGAGGATTCGTGCCAGGCAAGAGGGCATGTCTCGGGACTTGCAGTAGCTTGCTCTGAATGATCACCGCCGTACTCACAGCCGCGGGACTCAGTTCGCGCATGGGCCGACCCAAGCCGCTTCTCCAGTGGCGGGGCACGACCCTCGTCGAGCACCAGATCTCCATACTGTTCGAAGGTGGCGCGTCAGAGGTTATCGTCGTCCTCGGACACAGGTCGGAAGATGTGGTGCCTTACATTGAAGGCACTGGCGCTTCCTACGTTGTTAACCACCGCTACAGAGAGGGCCGCACGTCGTCGACCAAGGCCGGACTTGAGGCTGTCCCGGAGCAGGCAAACGACGTCATCGTCATGGGAGTCGATCAGCCTCGCACCGTTCAGATCATCCGACGCGTCGTCGAAGTTCACACTGGCGCGTCAGCTCTCCTGACCTCTCCCAGGCTGGAGGGCAGGGGAGGCCACCCGCTTATGTTCTCGGCCCGCCTCCTGCCTGAACTCAAGCTGATCTCAGAGGAAAACCAGGGTCTGCGTGAGGTGTTCGAGAGGCACCGGGCCGAGATCACCGAGGTCCACTTCGATGACCCCATGGTGCGCCTCGACCTCAACACTCCCGAGGCCTACGAGTCTGCCTACCAGACCTACGGCCAAGCGTGACAAATGACATCTGCTCTGATCCAGGACATCCGAAGTGCCTTGGCCGATAACGCCAACCCCGATAAAGCCGAGGGAATGCGCGCCTACATGAAGTCTGAGATGCCCTACCGCGGCGTTCAGACTCCAGTGAGGCGAAAGCTGTTCCGCGCTATCTTCAAGAGCTACCCGATCTCCGAGCAGTCTGACTGGCGAGACGCTGTGCTGGATCTGTGGCGCGAGGCCGAGTATCGAGAGGAGCGCTACGCCGCCCTTGAGCTCGCCGGAGCAAAGCAGTACGCCGAATTCCGGACCTTCGACACTCTGCCCATGTTCGAGGAGATGGTGGTCACCGGCGCGTGGTGGGACTTCGTCGACGAGATAGCCACCCATCGCTTGCGTGAGTTGCTCGAACGATACCCAAAGGGAATGTCCCGCAGGATGAGGTCGTGGAGTCGTGACCGGGACATGTGGAAACGTCGCTCATCGATCATCTGCCAGATAAATCGCAAGGACGAGACAGACTTGGACCTGCTGTTCGACTGCATTGAGCCAAACCTGTCGCACGGCGACTTCTTCGTACGCAAGGCCATTGGGTGGGCTCTGCGAGACTTGGCCTGGGTCGATCTGGATACGGTCGAAGCCTACGTTCAGGACCACCATGATCAACTCAGCCCACTATCCCGGCGCGAGGCGCTGAAGAACGCGGAGAAGATCAGGGCGGCCCTATGAGTTGCGGTTCTTCTGGTGCCTGCCCACAAAGCCGACGATGACCTGCTTTAGCTCATCGTCCCAGTCGAACGCTATGCGAATCGTCTGGTGTGGATCGAAGCTTGTGCCCTTGCCAATGTGTGCGTCCAGCCCGTAGGACTTACCGTCCAGCGTGGTGGTGTACCACTCAGTGTACTGGTCCTTCGTAACCTCGGTCTGCTTGGCCTTGTACGACCAGCCAGGGCACGCTGCCTTGATGAGCATGTCGAAGTTCGGCGCGTCACCGGGGTTAGTGCGAAGTCTGTGGTACTCCGTCGCCAGCCACGCCAGAGCGTCGAAAACCTCGTCAGGCCTCTGGAATGGAGTGTTGCTGTTCGACTTCGAGTTGAGGGCCAGCCTTATACGGTCTGGGAAGCTCTTTTCCGCAAGCTCAAGTGCATCGTCCACGTTGGAGAGCTGCACAGGCTCTTCAGATTCAGGCCGTGCCTGCCCGGCGCTCGCGAGAACGTATCCTCTTCTCCAGTGCTCCTGCATCTCCTGGCTCTGGACCAACTCACGTCTCAGTTGGGCGATCTGGTCGTTGAGCGCGTTCAGGTCTGCCCGCAGGTGCACTCTGTCCTGAATGAGCCGATCGTTCTCAGAACTGAGGGATTCACTGACTTTCCTGAGCTGATCGTTCTCAGAGCGAAGCGACCCGCTGGCCTGCCTGAGGCTATCGAGCTCTGAGGCTACAGCGTCGCTAACGTAATTGGCCTCAGAATCTCCATGTTCAGTGAATGCCTTGATGAACAACGTGCTGTCATCTTCCGCTTTCATGCCAGGGGAGTCGTTGAGCTCCTCAGCCACTTCAGGGGCGGCCATCAACTCGTGCCACCTTTCTGCCAAACTGAGTATGGTGGACTCGCACTCAAATCTTCTGGGGGCACGCTCCATTTCCTCGGTTCGGGTATCCGCCTGTGGACGAATTGGGCTGTACACCTCGAGCGCAGACTTCAATTCTTCGATTAATACTAGGGCCTCTGGAATAATGTGCTTTCTCTTCTGATTGCCTAACCCCCACGGATCAATTCTCAGTCCCAGGTAACTCAGTTCGTTCACGAAATCCAGGTTAACGTCGTCTGTAGCCTCTCGAAGCGCCAAGTCCTGAGTCAGATTGCGTTGAATGGCCTTGTCTTCATCCATTTGAGTGAGGGCATTTATTAGCGGATCAATGTACTCCCAGTCGTGAGAGTCTGGTGGTAGTTCGTCCAAATCATCGATGAAGGCCAAGATTAGCTCTGAATCAATTCCCGCCGTCTCGACTCGATTTGGATCGGCGAGCCTTCCTGAGACGTAACAAACCATTAACCCAATATCGTTCTCGTCAAACCGCCCGTCGCTGTCGGCATCCACGATCTCATCCCTCTGTCGGCGCCACTCCCTTCTGGGCCAGATTGAATTGAACTCACGGTTGCGGATGTTAGGCCCCTCGGCGGGAATCCCTTCATTCTTCAGGTACTCCGCTACAAAGTCCCTCAGTTCTTCTTGTGACTCCTCCCATACCCTTAACACTCCGGCTGCCAAGCGATCGTTTCCGGAGAAGACTTCGAGTGTCACGGAATTTCGGAGTTGGTCTGTAACTGCTTTGCTCGAGTCACGGAAGCCAGCTACTTCGACGCTGTCCTTGATAGCAGAATTGAGAATACCTCGAGCGCTATCTGAGGCTTCCTCTCGATATTCCAAGGCACGGTCAATAATGTCTCCACCGTAGTCTGGGTCAATCACGAATGAATTGAATATCAGGCTGAGCGAGGTGTCGCGGGTTGTCCAACGCCCAGATTTTCGCGATTCGTCAATTGTGTTAGTCATGGTCTATCCCTTACTCACTTTCGGCATTTGGAAAGGCTGCAAAGTATTAGTCGTTGATCGTCTAGTGGAGGGGCGCGGAGCCCCTCCTGACATATAAGCCTTCGCCCAGGAGACCATCTGGACGAAATATCGTCACTCTGCTGTTTGAGTCGGCGAAGACGATGCGCGACAGTGATGATCTGACCTGAATCTGGACAGACGACCACGTAGAACCCCAGTTTTTCGGAGATTGACTTGTACGTTGGGCCTAACTCTCGTGAGGCCCATGACGACCACACCTGTTCATAGAGTAAACGTATGCATCTCCGGGGACTTGACCAATTCCTTAACGATTAGCGCGTGAAGGCGGCACTGAAGCCTGTTATCCCAAGCAACGATGTTGCCGCCCACCTACACGCCAAACCGCCCTGGAAGGCTACTTCTCATCCCGCGGGGCCTGGACGGTCTAAATCGTCACATACGATACTCCCTCAGTTGGGGCTACTTACCAAACAGAATGTAATCGGCCTCCGAAAGTCACGTTGGTTAGTTCGCTCTTCCCCAGCCGCGGAGCAGTCAATGCTCGCCTTGGCCTTTGATATTGTAATTCCAGTTTCTCGTGGGTCTCCGACTCCGCTCCGTGGTACGTTCTTCCGCAGCCCATTTGAGCCAACCGACTTGGGCGAGCGACCAAAGGCCAGGGTCTCTCGGAAAGCTCGACCCTTACTACGAAAGTATGGTCGGCGAAGAGGACCCCTTCACATGGCAGCTAGCACGCTTGCCGGATGCCTGATGATCTCAAACGGATTCACCGCGTCCACGACACAATTCAGGAAAGTCCTCTGAGCCTCAGCTTTTGCCTTCCTATAGACCGGGTGGTCGTCGGTCCAGAGCGGGTGGCGTACAATACTCACTCGGCTCAACGGATCGTGCCGTTAGGCCTGAAGACCGGCGTATTCCGTCGCCCTTGTGAACCCGAGATTCTCCAGCATTATGGACACGGGTGAATTCTCCTCCGAGCAAAGCGATTGCCAAGGGTTCACGTAAGGTGTCCAGCGGGCCTCCAGATCCACCACAGCTCGTGAGTTCAATCGCCAGTCGAGCAGTCCGTGATAGGATAGATTGTAGAAGTCTCGCAGGCAACGGTTGCACGACGTATCGCACTCCTCACCGTGTGGGCTGTTGATCCACAATTCCGCGCTGCCTTCAGGTTGACCCACGTCTCCTTCGTGAAGCAGCGCGGAGAAGTTCTCTGGCTGTCCAAGCCACCAGCAATAACCGGCGCCGTTTTACAGCGTGTCAGATAGGAACGCCTGACCGACCACACGCGAATTGGTATCGCGCGTGGGACGGAAACCGGCGTTGAACTCAAGAGTGTCAACATCCATCATGGCCGAAGCCGCAGTGCGCATGAAGAAGGCAAACGAGTACCAGGCGGCCCGTCCCACAGGATCAAGTGGATCGGCAAATATACCCTCGGGCCAACTGTCCAACCCTGTCACAAGAACATCAGTCTTCCTGCGGGACAACAACGCTATCTTGTGAGGGTCGCCGTGCACGGAGATGCGGTGGTCCCTACCCGGACCAGGACTGACTGCATAACCCTCTCTCCACTCGCGCCGACCCTCAAACCTCGCCTGCTGGAAGTCAAAACCGCCTTCATTGTCATTGTCGTTCACTGAGAAGATCTCCACTGAGAAGGCCGAAACCCCGCAGTTGGCGATGCGGGACGTGTATTCAGCTCCGCCATCCCAAGCAAGTGTTGGCACAGTGGACCGTGGAGCCCATTCGAACACTCCGCGATAGTCCTCCGGTATGAAGTCCGTAAAGAATCCCTTCGGCTCCCGGGCATCCAGGATTCCAACCTCCGCCCTTCCGCATACCTGACAACTGGAGCCGTCGACCAGTCCCCCACCAAGCTGCACGCTCTGACAGTCCCGGCAGATTCCCAGGAGATTTGGATTGGAGCCTGGCAGTGGGGGTACGAACCCAGAACGATTGTAGACCCTATTGCCCATGGGGAAGAATTCGGCGACGCCGCAGGCATTGTGGATCGTCTTGTCTTTGACGGTCTGTGAACCCGGTGCGAACTGGCTGATCGCAATGAACAGATCGCGGTCGATGTTTTCCCGGTGCGGAGGCCATGGATTGGCGCCCCGGGGCACTTCGGTAAAGAGCATCCGGACATCCGTAGGAAAACCGAACATTGGCAGAAGCCCTGCATGGGCTAACCTCTCGCTCAGAGCTTCCTGATGATAGGTAGAGTTGGTTGCGATTCCAGATATCTCATCAATCAGAGAGTCCTTCGCATAGTTGATCATATCCCTGCAGAAAGTGCCCTCGTTGTCCTCAGACCAGTATGTGCCAATGCGCAGTGCGTCGAGGATAGCGCCGATGTAGTCGTCATTGGAGGGAGCATTGATCCAAGTCCTGACCTCTTCAGCTCGTCCGGCCCACTCTGATGCCGGTCCGAACTCTCCGTGGACGCTCTCGTGGAATCCGTCGGAATGCCCCACATCAAGTTCTCTGAAGGCAAGCCGAAACACCTCCTTTATGAACACTCGTTTGAAGATTGAAAGGCTGGAGACATCCACGTAGGGCGGGGGAGGCGGCTCACCGGTGATCTGCTCCGGACGTTCGTAGTAGTAGTCATCGTGACTGCGCCCACGGCAGAAAGTGACCGCAAGGGACACTCCACCTCCCCGTCTACCGGCTCGTCCCACTCGCTGCTGGTAGTTAAATCGCCTTGGCGGCATATTGGCCATCATTACGGCCTCTAGGACTCCGATGTCCACGCCGGCCTCCATGGTGGTGGTGACGCTCAGGAGGTCCACCCCTTCCACTGGGGGCAAGAGCCTTCTCGTCTTCGATGAACACTTCCTGGAACCATCTCTGGCGTCTGGGCCTGTCAGCATCGTCGGTCTGTCCAGTCAACTCCTCGCAATGAAGCCGGAAGGCGGGACCCGACTGTTCTGCCAGATACACGTAATAGTCGAAGCTTTCCTGGGTGACGCTCCGTATGAGTTGAGTATCTCGGCAGTTGGGACAGACGGATCGTCGTCCTGTTGCATGTAGGAAGAACGCGCTACATACCGGGCATCGCCATCCATGTACTCTGTCGTCATCGGCCTCCTTCTTTTTTCTGACGATGTAGAGGTTGTCAGGGTTTAGGCCCAGATAATTCTCACCTTCGGCTGCGATGCTGGAGCCGACAAACTGACTCATCACCGAGTTCGACGACACTTGGGCGTCCTCCAAGAACTTTTCTATGTACCTAGAGAATCCTGTCCCTGTGCCATGCCTGAAGCGATCGGAATACTTGTGGCGTAAACGTATACCCAGCAACCTGATTATCGTCTCAGTCGCACCGATCACCGACTCATCTGGAGACCCGTAAGGAGCGTAGGTGACCCACCCAGCGCCCAAGCTCTCAAGAGTGCGAACCGAGTGTTGGAACAACGTGAACATGAGTTCGGACATCAGCGTGGAGTCAGTCAGGTCATTCAATCGATCGGCCTGAAGCGGCAACCCCGGTCTGAGCTGCGGAATCCGCTGCGACCAGTCGTAGCATTCCGACCATCTATGTCGCTCTTCCCCATTTCCGACAGGCACCGAGTAGTAGTTCTGTCTATACCCATTGCCACCGGGATTGAGGCCGAGCTTCAGGAATTCCTACCTTACACGGTCCCTTATTGCCGTTAAGGGGACTCTTCCGGGATAGTCGGCGATCATTCCTTTCATGGCCTCAAGCGAGGCTGGGTTCACACTCGGTATGTCCAACAGCCAGTTGAACAGCTCCTGGTATAGACCGGCAGATGATGACTGAAACTGTGCCGCCAATTGCTCGTCGTCAGGGCCCTGTGGATCGGAGAGCACTCCTCTCAGTCCTGGGTTCAAGTTGACGATCTTCTCACGCCCGTCAGGTACGCAGGAGGCAACAATTCTAACCGCCGCCTTGAACGAGTCCCAGTACTCGTCCAGTGCCTTGAGCATTAGAATCCTCACCATGTCCCGGTAGTGGTCCTGCTCCATTCCCGACGCGAGTTTCGCGGCATCCTGCCTGCTGTCCGTGAGGATCAGCAGCTTGCGAGCCAGCTTCCCGTTCTGCTCCAACGGAGTCTCTCTGGCAAGAGCACCTGGCACTACCTGGCAGGCCTTCTGGAATCCGGTCCTGTGCAGGCGCAGGGGCGTATCCGACGTCCTACGGCGATAGTCGGCATCACATCGAGGACACTTGGGCGGCAGTGCTTCTTGCTGGTCGGCATCCGCACCACCAATGACGTATGTCCAACCCCCCAGTTGGCCGGGACCCGCATGAGTCATGGTACGGGACAGCACTCCTGACCTTACGTTGAGGTTTGCCCTGACCCAATTGCGTCTGATTCCTTAATGGGAGAACTGTAGGTCTTCAGGTTCCCCGTTGGGTTCGTCAATGCCAAGGGGCCAGAAGACAGCGTATTGGCCATGCTTCTGTCCTCCCGACACCCAATTGGGCATATCTGCGATATTGGGTCGGTCCGCGGCCAGTATCTCAACGGGCTGTCCGGCCACATCTGCTTTACCTCGGTAACCACCAAGCAGAATGTCACCGCACACTTCGCACACCAGCAAGTCAAGAACTCTGCCGCCACACGAGCAGGTGATTCTGTTCTGGACATGAAGGGTACCGACAGGTCCCTTCCCTCCCGGGCCCCCTTCGAGGGAATCAATGACCTTTCTATGAAGGCTACCGTCACAGTCCGGGCTTGCGCACACCCACATGTTCTGAACGTTATGAAAGAACAGATGACCGCGAATAGGTTGAGGAGAGGTGCCGTGCGCCTCATTGCGGCTCATGCCCAGTGCCAGAAGCAGCCCTCGCATGGCATCGGTGGCAGTATGGCCAGTGTTATTTGGGCCGAATAGTGTGTGGTCCAGTTCAGTTAGCCTTGTGGCGCGCACCTCTCGACTGCCTCCAGACACCAGGCAGACATCTCGTATGGAGTCATCGGCTCCAATCTCAAGGAGGGCTTGAGCCAGGGTGTGCTTTGCTTCATCCCCCGGTCCGGTTTGACATCCTAAGGCCTCGACAAGCTCCGACATCGCCCTAATGCTGGTAGTTGATTCGGGATCGGGCGGCAACATGGGACTCAGTACATCAGGCTGGACTTGATGAGCGAACCTTTTGAAGGCATCGCCGTATTGCCGCATGGTACTGTGCGAATCCTTCTCAGGGGGCTCCTGGTCCTCTGAAACGATCTCGAAGCGGTCCCTTCCGAAGAACTCACTGAGGAACTCCCGGGACTTGGGAGAATCCGGGAGGCTGGCAGAGGTGGCCAGAATCACAAGCTGGTCGGATTCAGGAGAAAGCCCCAATCGATCCAGCAACAGGCGTAAGATGTATCCAACTTCAGTACCGGCCGTGCCCCTGTACGAATGAAGTTCGTCCACAATAAGGAAAAATTTGTTGCCCGGATCTCTCTGAAGCCAGGCCCTGGTCTTCTCGAACATTCCAGCTTCGATCTGTCGCATCAACATAATGTTCAACATGTGACAGTTGGTGATCAGGATATCGGGAGGTGTGTGCTGCATGTCCCAGCGAGACCACATTTCTGCCCCGTCGATGTTGGGGAAGTAGTACTTGACGTCCAGTGACAGATCAACGTCGCCTCTGACGGCTGCACTCTCAACGGCCAGGCTTCCCAATCGGTGTCTCAACCTCTGTACGGCCGACTCACTCCCAGGACGTCCTGAAACGGGAGTGGCCCCGGTGTATCGCCCGAATGTAATCCGGTTGCCTCCGCGACTATCGTCTAGCCAACTGAGGACTTCTTCTGAATCAAGCGTCTGCCGCAGCCTCCTGAGCTGGTCTTCGACGAGCGCGTTCAGAGGATAGAGGACTATTGCCCTTATAGCGTGTGACCCCTGCGAACTTCTGCCAGTGTGGGCCCACTGGCTCTGCCATTCGGATGAGTCGTCCTTCCACCACTTTCTGTTTGCGAGAGGCGGTGGGCTCGCGGGCCAACCTTCGGACTCTCTCGCCAGTTCGGCCAGTACTGGCAGCAAGATACACTCAGTCTTGCCGGAGCCGGTCCCGGTTGTAACCACCAGGTCCTTCCCTTCCTGCAGCATCGTCTTGAGGCTCGTCCACTGATGCTTCCACAGCCTGACCGACGGGTCTGGCAGCAGTCCCTGTGCGAGGCTAGGCAGGTCCCGGTATTCAGTTGAGATCTCTGTGACCGCCCAAGCCAATGTTCGGTTCGATGTGGGATAGACTGGTGTTGGCTCCAGAAGAGGGGGCTGCGAGAGCACTTCCGAGTAGGAGTACAGGGCCTTCCTTTCCTCCGCCATGTTCGGATAGCGCAGAGGGAAAGCGCTCTCGATCTACTTTTGGTAGACGGAGGTCAGGCGCTCGTAGGCACCTACAAGGTCATGCACGGTCTATTCCTCCTGGAGGTCTACGTTCAGTTTTTCGCACAGCCTGTGGGCCATGCCCAGTGGTACACGCGGATAGCTCAGCCACTCAGGGTTGAGCGCACGCTTGGGTAGAAGGCCTGAGGAAAGGACGAGCGCCCGTTCGTACAACAACGGCCAGCGTTGGGAGTCCGGTATGAGAAGCTCCCTTCTGTCCGAGCGGTACACCGCATTGACGCCGCCCGTAAGAGCCTCGAGAGCCAGAAAACGCAATCCGTACCAGTCTCCCCTGAGCCATCGCTGGCCGGCCGTGTCGAAGAACAGGGTCAGCGCTCGACCAGTTCTATCCCCTTCTCTCAGGGTCTTTCGATTATTGCCAGGGTGTTAATCCGAGCATTCTGAGAGCGCCGTTGGGCTGCCATCCAATGGCCC
>JAGWBK010000015.1:14792-48750 GCA_021295915.1 Dehalococcoidia bacterium | reverse complement strand
TCCTGGGTACCAGATCATCGTCCTCACAGACCGGCATATATAGTAGTCACGACCGGCTAAAGTAATTGTCGTCGTTCACGGTACCCGCCTGACGCCCACCTGATTCACGTTACGGCTGAGACCAGGGGCACCCACGTTGCGGTTTCAGTCTCTGACCAAGGCCAAGGCATCCCCGCCGATCGCCTTCCACACCTGTTCCGGAAGTTTTCCGGGGCGGGCGAAAATAGAGGTGACTACGGTATAGGGCTGGCAATCTGCAAGGGAGACGAATCTGGGCCGACAGCAAAGGCCCAGACCTGGGAACGACGCTAACCTTCACGCTTCCGGTGGCCGAAGAGTATCACCCCGAGGTCCAGGCGGCTGGCAGCCGAGTGCGTAGCCCAGATACGAATAGAGAGCGCCCACGAATTCTCGTGGTGGACGACGACCCGCATACACTTAGGTACGTCAGGGGTGTCCTCTCTGAGTCAGGCTATGAACTGAGCGTGACGGCGGACCCAAGTGATGTCCCCCGATTGTTGCACGACGGACAGCCCCACCTTATGTTGCTGGACCTGATGCTGCCGGGAACTGACGGAATAGAACTGATGCGAACAGTAAGCGACCTGGCCAATAAACCAGTCATATTCCTGTCAGCCTACGGGCAAGACGATGTAATCGCCAGGGCATTCGATTCAGGAGCCTCCGATTATGTCGTCAAACCGTTCTCACCTACCGAACTCGTGGCCAGGATCAACGCCGCGATGCGCCGGCATTGGTCTCCACTCAGCGACATTGAATTTGGCAAGCCCTTTGTACTGCACGACCTTGTCATCGACTACGCTCAGCGCCGGGTCTCCGTTTCAGGTACTCAGATCGAGTTGACTAACACCGAATATCGCGTCCTGGTAGAACTCTCAACCAACGCCGGACGAATCATGACTCACGAGCAACTGGTGCGACGTGTATGGGGACATAACAACTCGAGTGATTCAGCCCCAGTTCGCATAATAGTTATGAGACTACGCAGCAAGCTTGGTGACGACGCGGAGAACCCGAGCTATATCTTCACCAAGCGGCGTGTAGGTTACTGGATGGCTGAGGCAGACGAAGGGACAGGTGCTTTGGCCTGAAGGCCGCTGCACTTAGCCTTCGTGGTAAGAGAAAGCGCTCCCGAGTGTTCGGGAGCGCCTCAGTCTGGAAGTGTTCCCCTGCCCTTCAATATTTCAATGAATGGTCAGAGGGTTGGACCCGTGCGCAGGTTCAGGTCGTTACAGCCCCCCTCGACGCGGAAGACACGAGCTTCGCATACTTGCCCATTACTCCTGTCGTGTGCCGTGGCTCCGGCGGCTGCCAGTCCTGCCTACGCTGCTCCAATTCTTCATCCGACAGGTTGACGTTGAGAGTCCGACTCTCGACGTCCATTGTGATTGTGTCGCCGTCCCGAACCAGACCGATCGGCCCACCGACAGCAGCCTCGGGTGCTACGTGTCCGATAATCGGGCCCCTGGAGGCTCCTGAGAACCTTCCGTCCGTCATCAGCAGGATGTCTTCACCGATGCCGGTCCCCATCATGGCGCCGGTGACCGAGAGCATCTCCTGCATTCCGGGCCCACCCTTTGGACCTTCATAACGAAGCACCAGAACGTCGCCAGCCTCAATCTGTCCTGTGGTAACTGCCTCGAAGGCGGCACGCTCTCCATCATAGACCTTTGCAGGCCCCTCGTGCTGAAGGCGGCTGGTGCTTGACACCTTCATCACACATCCCTCTGGGGCAAGGTTGCCTTTGAGAATGACCAAGCCACCAGTAGGGCTCTTGGCATTTGGAATCGAATAGATAACCCTGTTATCGGGTGCGATATCTACGTCGGCCAGGTTCTCGCCAATAGTCGTGCCGGTGATTGTCATGCAGTCCTCGTGGATCAGGCCTGCTCCGGCAAGTTCCTTCATCACGACGGGGACACCACCGACCTTGTCCATGTCAGACATTACGAATCTTCCACCGGGCCTGAGATCAGTTATGTAGGGAGTTGTGCGGCTCAATTGATCGAAATCGTCCAGATCCAGTTCGACTTCGGCCTCGTGCGCTATGGCGAGCAGGTGGAGGGCGGCATTGGTTGATCCACCCATTGCGAGCACAACGCGAATGCCATTCTCAAACGCCTCCCGAGTCATGATGTCGCGAGGTTTGAGGTCCTTCTCGAGGAGGCTGTAGATCACATCCCCGGTGTCGAAGGCAACCTGATCGTTTCGAGGATCAATTGCCGGTATCGAAGCGGCACCCGGAATCGACATGCCCATCGCCTCTATGGCGGACGACATCGTATTGGCAGTGAACATGCCAGCACACGCCCCTTCTCCGGGGCACGCGACGCGCTCCATTCCAATTAGCTCGTCGAGGGTAATCTGGCCCTGAGCATAGGAGCCTACAGCCTCAAACATGTCCTGGATATTGATGTCTTCTCCGCGCCAGTTGCCGGGCATGATCGCGCCCCCGTACACAAAGACGGACGGCACGTTGCACCGCGCAATGGCCATCATTGCTCCGGGCATATTCTTGTCACAGGCTGCCACGACGACGAGGCCGTCCATGCTTTCTCCGAAAGTGACGGTCTCTATGGAGTCTGCGATCACCTCCCTGCTTACCAGGGAGGCCTTCATGCCTTCGGTACCCATCGAAATGCCATCGCTGATGGTTATAGTGCCGAACATGAATGGAACGCTCTTTGCAGCCCAGAGTCCATCCTTCACTCTCTGCGCCTGCCTGTTGAGATGAACATTGCAGGGAGTGACGTCCGAGGCGAGGTTGCCGACGGCGACGAACGGCTTTTCCATGTCCTCGTCGCGAAGGCCGGTGGCGCGCAACATGGCACGAGCAGCCGCGCGGTCAGGTCCGTCCGTTACGACCCGACTATTCTTCTTGAGATCGACTTTTACTTCGGTGGTCATCGGGATCCTCCCGGTTAAGTAACGCGGCGTCCTGAAGAATTCGGCCGCATCAGGATAAGATGATTATATATCAGGCCTCAACGCCACGTAAAAGTCGGCGCTGGTATAATGCCACCGGCCAGAAGCGACCTGGGCTTTCAGGGTTTAAGCAAAAGACAGACCGCTTAGTGTGTCGAGACGCTTTTTTGGACAGACGATCTCAGTAGAGCGGGACCCCGTAACGAGGGAACCGATGGCGTTCTCCTTCAAGGAGGAGACGTATAAAGTTGCACGGATCATGACGTCATGGCAGGACTACGGCTTCCCAAGTGACGGTCGAAAGCATAGCTGGCGGCAACGATATCATCGCAACTACTACAGGGTGGAGACTGCCGAGGGCCGCAAGTTCGAAATCTATTACGATCGTGGCGTGTCGATGGACAGCCCCAAGTACATGCGCTGGTATGTGACGCGAGAGATATAGCACATTGAGAATTCTAGTCACCAATGATGACGGCATTAATGCGGAAGGCCTGTGGACGCTAGTTGAGGCACTTGAGTCCGTTGGAGAGGTCTCAGTCGTCGCGCCGGACCGTGACCAGAGCGGTATAGGCACCGCTCGCACGCTGCTCAACATCCTAAGAGTGTCTGAGGTCGAGTCACGCAGGGAGGGAATTTCGGCATTCACTGTCAGCGGCACCCCTTCTGACTGTGTGATTCTCGCCTCTGAGTCCATCTTCAGTGAGCCATTCGATCTAGTTGTGTCTGGAATCAATGAGGGTGCAAACCTCGGACTTGACGCCTTCGACTCCGGCACGGTTGGGGGAGCCATGAGAGGGTACTTTCGTAGAATCCCCTCGATTGCTGTGTCCGTTACTGCAGTGACTGGTGTCCAGTACGAATCGGCCGCGCAGGTAGCTATGAGACTGGCACATGAGGTGGTCGGAAACGGCGTCGGACCCTTTCTCTACAACGTAAATGTCCCAAATGTTGCGCCAGATCGCATCAAGGGCATCCGCACGACTTTTCTGGGCCCTAAAGCCTATCTCGAAAGTGTGATACAGGGCCAGGACGGCCGCCGCACGCATTTCTGGATTCTGCACAACAAGCCAATTGGTGACGAGATACCAGAAGGGTGCGACGTCTGGGCCACCCGGAATGGCTGGGTATCCATAACTCCCATGGATCCTGCAAATATGTCGAGTTCCGACCTGACGGGTTTCGCCGGTCTGGCGAAAGGGGTCGCCAACAGTATGGACCTGCCCTGGGCATAGAACCTGCGCGGTCATGTGACTTGAACCAAATTGAAGCAAATCTATACAATTACCTGACGTACTTCTCAGTACCTACTGAACATACTGATACTCAACGCCCATTCAGGACAAAAGCCAATGGAAGCACATCAGCTGGTCAAGCTTCAAACGAACGAGAACATCGACGATTTCACGCCTGGTGACACCGTTCAGGTAGGTGTTCGCGTAACGGAAGCCAACCGCACCAGGACACAGGTGTTCGAGGGCGTGGTGATCAGGTCACGCGGAAGCGGGCCCGGTGCATCCTTCACGGTCAGGCGCGTCAGCTACGAAATCGGCGTGGAGCGGACTTTCATGCTGCACTCGCCAAACGTGGAATACGTAAAGCTTGTCCGACGTGGGCGAGTACGTAGAGCCCGGCTATACTACCTGCGTGGCAGGTCGGGTCGCGCGGCCCGTATTCCCGAAGACCGCAGGGAGCGTGCAAGGCGCTAGGGGTAAGTCCACTCCTCAGCTCGCATCCGTCCTTGGAAGTCTCCCAAACTCGACCCTGAGTCGATGGCAGCGCCCGCGAAGGGGGATGCCGTGAGATTCGCCGAAGTTGCTGTCGACGCCCGAACGGGGCCCTCGAGGACTTTCAGTTACTCCGTACCATCCGGATGGCACCTGATTCCTGGACAACTCATCCGCGTACCATTCGGTCCCAGGACTATTCAGGGCGTTGTCTTTGAGTTAACTGACACGCCAAGTGTCGAAGAGACGCGCGAGATCGCAGAGAACCTCTTCGAGGACTCCCTGGTAAATGGTACTCACCTGACCCTCGCACGCTGGATCAGCGACTACTACCGATGTTCCCTCTTCGAAGCCGTCGCACCCATGCTGCCGCCCGGAAGCCGTGTGCAGACACGGACAGTTGTGTCCCTATCTGAAGACGTCACAGACATCGAGTCGGTTTCCAATAGCGACAGGCAACTCCGCGTGCTGGAGGCCGTCCGAAGAGATGGACAGGTTGACGTTGATTCCCTTGCTTCCAGCTTGGGGGAATGGGTCAGAGCTACAGTTGGCCCACTCGTATCCCGCGATGTATTGGAACGCACCTATAGATCAAATCGCCGGATGATCGGTCCGAGGTACGTGGAGTATCTACGGGTAAAACCGAGCGCACTGACAGAGATCCGCCGGTGGCTTGCCGATCCCAAGAACAGGGCTCATCGCCAGTCGGCGCTGATTCTTAGCCTGATCGAGTCCACAGGACTGACACCCGCGACCCAGGCAAGAAGAGAGTTCGGAGCCTCTGCCGTTTCGGCTCTGATGAAGAGAAGGTTCATAGACATAGATCGGACTGAGGTGTTTCGTGACCCGTTGGCTGATAGGGAGTATGAACCCGGTCCGAAGGTTGAACTTTCCCCACCCCAGCAGACTGCAGTTAACGGAATCTCCAGGGCTTTGGGCGACAACACCGTGGAACCAAGGGTAATTCTCGTGCAGGGAGTTACCGGCAGCGGCAAGACCGAGGTGTACCTGTCTACGGTGGAGCAATGCCTGGCACTTGGACGTCAAGCGATCGTGCTGGTTCCTGAAATCGCACTTACCACTCAGACCATAGAGAGGTTCGCAGGGCGCTTCCCGGGTCGTGTTGCCGTGCAGCACAGCGGACTCACAGCTGGCCAGCGCCACGATCAGTGGTGGGCGATTCACAGTGGTTCGCGAGACGTAGTGATTGGCTCACGGAGCGCTGTGTTCGCCCCCCTGTCCAATCCTGGCCTGATCATTCTGGACGAGGAGCATGAGTGGACCTACAAGCAGCACGACATTGCGCCCAGATACCACGCAAGATCAGTAGCGGAACACCTCGGGAGACTATCGGGTGCAGTCACGGTGCTGGGCAGTGCATCGCCAGATGTCGGCTCTTACTACCTGGGGCGCCGGCGCGAGTATGGTCTGCATAGTCTTAAGGACAGACTCGTCAGGGAACCAGACGGGAGCACCTCGATCCTTCCACTACCAGAGGTGGAAGTGGTCGACATGAGGCGGGAGCTACGCGAGGGAAACAGGGGAATGTTCTCCCGCAGGTTGCACTCCGAGCTGGCTTCCTGTCTGGACGCGGGACAGCAGGCGATTCTATTTCTGAATCGGCGTGGCACTGCCTCACACATGCAGTGTCGCCACTGTGGACTCAGCCTGTCATGCCGGAGCTGTGACATTGCCCTAACGTACCACAGACCTATACAGCGGCTAATCTGCCACTACTGCGGGCGGCGAAGGCGAATGCCGGAAAACTGCCCGGAGTGTCTGAGCTTCAGGCTCAGTCTGTACGGCATCGGCACTCAGTCGGTGGCTTCCGAGGTCGAGCGTGAATTCCCTCAGGCACGCGTTCTCAGATGGGACCGTGATGCCACTCGACACGCACGGGAATACGAGGAACTGCTTTCAAGCTTCAGGAGTGGTGAGGCAGACGTCATCGTTGGTACTCAGATGATCGCCAAAGGCCTGCACCTTCCAGGAGTGACACTCGTTGGAGTGGTACTTGCAGACGTCGGTCTGGGCATTCCCGACTACAGGTCAGGAGAGCGGACCTTCCAGTTGCTGTGCCAGGTAGCAGGAAGGTCAGGGCGCGAACACGACGCGGGGCGAGTCGTTTTCCAGACATACCAGCCGGAGAACTACGCCATCAGGGCAGCAGCGGCTCAGGACTACGAGCTGTTCTACATTGCCGAGATGCGTTACAGAAGGGAGCAGCGCAACCCACCATATTCACGACTGATCAGACTGGTCTACGGCCACACGAATGCCGCAATGGCCGAGTCCAGGGCCCATGAACTGGCGAATACGCTCCGGCAGGCGCAGTCTGAGGCAGACCTAGCTGACGTTGAGATACTAGGTCCTACTCCCCCGTATCCGTCCAGACTCAGAGGCAGGTACCGCTGGCATATAGTCTTGAGAGGTCATAACCCGAGGGCTCTTCTCGACTCGGTCGAGGTCCCACGCGAGTGGAGCGTTGACGTAGATCCCGTAGCTCTCACCTGAAGGACCTTCGCAATGAAAAAAAGGCGCCCCCAGAAGTGAGGACGCCCAATTTATCCTCTCGGCTTTCAGACTGGACTACAGATTGAACTGAGGATCCATGTAGTCCTTTTCTTTTGCATATACCTGCAGCCGCCCTCTTGTTGAGTCGGTGACGATGAGCCGGTCCTCGGAGTCAATCGTCAGACCCACCGGTCGCTCGAACAACCCAAGCGATGTGCGGTCCTTGACCCGGCGGTAGGCTTTCTGAGCATCGGGGTTGGAGTTGATGACCTCGGCCGCCCACTTGCTGAACTCCACAGCGTCACCATATAGGGCCGTGATCACCGTGCCATCAGGTTCGTATATCTGGATGCGCTTGTTTCCCCAGTCCGAGATGTAGACATCGCCCTCACTATCGACGGCGATGCTTGCCGGATGGTCCACATCTGCGCCATCCTCCGCTGAATCGCCTCCATAGGTAACCAGAAGGTCACCCTGCGGTGAGAACTTCACACCTCGGCTGTTGCCCCAGTCGGCAACGTAGATATTGTCGTCTCCGTCGACAAACATCCCCCAGGGCTGGTTCAGGTGTCCCTCACCGATGACCGCCAGGAACTCGCCGTCTTTGGTGAATTTTTGTATTCGATTGGATTTGGCTTCAGCGATCAGTATGTTGTCGTCGCTGTCAAATGCCAGACCAGAAGGACCATTCAACTGGCCCTCGCCGGATCCAACCTCTCCCCACTGGTTGACGAGCTCACCGTCTTCGTTGAAGATATGAATCCGGTTCTCGTGCTCATCTGAACAGTAAAGGTGTCCCCCGGAGTCAAGCGCGATGCAAGTGGGCCACATCATCTGTCTGCGCCCGAAGTCGCCAATGAACTGCTCGTCAATGGTTAGCTTGCCAATGCGCTTGTTCTCTGCAACGACGCCTCCAGCCCCGTCGTTACCGCGGCTGATGACATAGAGTACGCCATCCGGCCCTGCGGCAACGTCAACGGGCTGGGTGAAGCCATTGCCGGCTGCTGCGTTTCTTCCAATAGCATGGCTGAAATTCCAAGTCCGTCCAGCCACGGTTGTGGTCAACATGGTGCACTACTCCCAACACATGAATTGGTCGAGTCCATCGATCATTACCCCAGAACCCTTACATCTTTGGCAGAGGCCAGGGGTCCAGTAGAGGAACGCCCGCCCCAACCTCCACAGTTAAGGGAGGAGTTGGGGCGGGCGTACAAATTACAGTTTTTAGTGGCCGTTGGTCTGCAGGAAGCCAGGGGCGTCGAACTGACCGTTGACGATCGGCGGAGCCTCCATGTGGAGGTGGTTCTCGAGGATCGTCGTGTAGAAGCCGCGGTAGTCCTGGTTCGGAACCAAGTCGCCCTGTTCGAGAGCCTCGGGCCTGGTCTCCGGGTACTCGGAGTACATTCCGCCCTTGACGCTCGGCCCAATGGCGAAACCTACGCCCGCCGCACCGTGGTCCGTGCCGGAACCATTGTCTCTCACCCTGCGACCGAACTCGCTGAACATGATCATGACGACATTGTCGTCAGCGTTATTCTCGCGAAGATCGTCCCAGAAGTCCTGCACGGCTTCAGACACGTCCTGCCATAGCTTCGCGTGAGTGGTCGCCTGCGCAGCGTGGGTGTCGAACGAACCGTAGTCGCAGTAGAAGACCCTGGTGCCAACGTCCGCCGTGTGAATCTGTGCGATGTCACGGAGCTTCGAGGCGATTGGGCTTGCACCATACTCGACTGTAGACTCGTACTTGTCGGGAGCGATCTTCAGGATGTCCGCACCCTTCAACGCGTCGAGTCCGGTCTGGCCGAGATATTCCATCACCTGGCCGGTGCCCACTGCTGGCCCGTACATGTTGGCGAAGCGGCTGAGCATCTGCTCGCGCTGCTCCTGCTGCTCGATGCTGGTCAGCAATCCGTAAGTCGAAAGATCGGCGACAGAAGCTACCGACACGCCTGGTGCAACCAGCGCGCGCGGAAGAGCCTGACCGATGTTGACGCCGGTTACTGGGTTCTCTCCGTTGGGATCGATCTCTCGGAGGGCGCGACCAAGCCAGCCCTCAGTCCCAACCTTGTCCGGCTCACATGTATGCCAGATGTCCATCGAGCGGAAGTGCGACCTCGGCGAGTTCGCGTACCCTACGCCGTGGATAATCGCCATGTCGCCGCTCTCGTAGATGTCCTTCATCGGGCCCATTGCGGGATGGAAGCCGAGATCGTCGTCAAGCTTCAGTACGCGGTCCTGCGGAATCTGAAGCGATGGGCGGCTGTCGAAATAGTGCTCATCGTTGTATGGGATGACTGTGTTGAAGTAGTCGTTCCCGCCGGTCAACTGGAGCACAACCAGGACCGGGGGCTTCCCATTTCCATTGCCATTTGCAGCCATTGCATCATCTCCTCTGGCTCACTGGCCTGCTTGGGGGGGCGGCCCTTTACTCTGTGACCACCCGTTCCCGGTTCTGATCTATCCTAGCCGAACTGATATTCCCTGGTCGCAGCGATCAGGGCGAAGGTCTGTGTTGCCTTTTCCGCAAAGTCGTCCGAGGCCACATCGATATCCCCACCTGCGGAGACATGCGAGACTAGCTCGTCGTGGGTCCTCTGATCAACTTGGAGCGGGCCCATGATGTCCAGGCAGCGGTCCACGAGCTCGTCGGCAGACATCGTTGCTCCGTTGTCTCCGACGTAGTCGATCATGGATCGAACGCCCTCGAGTTCAACGTTGCTCACGCGGTCTGCAACGAAGTTGACGCGCTTTACGAGTGAACCGCTGTTGATCCACTCGCGGCCAGTGTGCCAACCTTCGACGCTCGGTGGGTCCAGAATGTCCTGACCCATATAACCCGGCTCCTTGCCCAGCGCCTCCAGGCGCGGGTCGGGGCCAGTCATGTCCTTGGTTGTGCGGAGCGTGCCAACGACGACCTCTGTCGGGCTCTTCACCTTCTGGTACTGGGCTTCCTTGAAGAAGTCCGAGTTGAATAGCTGGCGGAGCACCGGCTTGATATCGTAGTTATTGTCCACGAAGGTCTTCGACAGCGCCTCGATTGCCTCGGGGTTACGAGGTGGCTCGATGTTCCACGCAGGTACCTGAGGCTCGTCAGCTACGAAGAAGTTGTACAGGTGCCTGGTGATGAACCTGGGGCATGCTTCCTGGTCGAGGATGATGTCGATGATGTCCTCGCCGTTGAAGTTGCCCGTGCGACCCAGGAACGTCTTCTCAGTCTGGTCGTGGTCCTCGGGCCTGAAGCTGAACTTCCAGGGATGCCGTCCGTATGGGTAACGAGGCATCTTTGCATCGATCGTCCAACCAGTGAAAGCGCGAGAGCACTCAAACACGTCGGTCTCGGTGTAGTGGCCGACTCCAAGGCTAAACAGCTCCAGAAGCTCGCGTCCCCAGTTTTCATTGGGAGCGTGCTTATGGTTCTCGTTGTTGTCCAGCCAGTAGATCATGGCAGGATTCTGTGCGAGGGCAAGCAGCAGTTCCCGATAGTTCGCCATTCCGAGTTCACGGAACATATCGATCTGTTCGAGCAGGTGGTTGCAGTTGTCGACCTTGGCGTTGCCGGTCGCGAAGACGTGATGCCAGAACAGCGCCATCTTCTCTTCCAGCGGCCGCTGGGTCGTTACCATCCAGTACAGCCAGTTGGCCTGTCCAGGTGCTGCCGCACCTCCGGGCACCTCAGTAATAGGGTGGTACCTATACAAGGTGTACTCATCTACAGGCGGCTGGCTGTCCGAGTCAATCAGCATTTCTACTGTCTGCTCATACCCAATCTCGCAATAGCGCTCAACCTCGTCACGAGTTGCGCCGAAACCGGCTCGACGCATCAGGTGCGACATCAAAGCAATGTCTTCTCTTGTTGCCATCCGGGTCCTCCTTTCATTTCGTTGCAGGAGGCTCACTCCTCCCCTGCACTTTCGATTCCGCCGTCAGTCAGAAGCTGCCGCAGTCTGCGCCTGGCAGTCTGGGCAGAAACCATAATAGTCTGTGCGCTGGCGCACGAGGCGATAGCCTGTGTCTTCAGAGAGTCTATCCAGGTGGTCCGAATTGGATGACTCGACATCCATATCTTCAATGGACTCGCAGGAGAGACAGATTAGATGGGGATGGGATTGTGGCCGTCTACCGTCATAGCGGTTGGCGGATCCACTGAATTCCAGTTCCAGTATCTGGTCCGCGTCCTTCAGCAACTCAATGGTGTTGTAGATGGTGGCCAGGCTGGTGGAGGGATACCAGCGTCTCACTTCTGCATGGAGCTCGTTTACGCTGGGATGGCGATCATTAGAGGCAAGTGCCTGAAGCATCTTGTCCCTGCGCCTTGTGATGGAAATGCCTTGATTCAAAAGCGCGTTCCGCATCTCATCGATTCGAGCCCGAACCAGTGAATCCAAGTGGCGTCTCCTTGCGTGATTCGCCTCTATTCAGGGAGTTTGTGAACTTCCTGAACGTCTGGAATGATTCCAAATTTGACTTGGCGGCTACGATACTCAAGTAAATGATGCTTGTCAAGCTTCACCTAGCTTTGCACATGATCCCGTTTCGACGTTCGTGGCATACGTGTAATGGCCCCGCTTTTGACGCCTAATCCGCAGTTAGACTTGAGGAGGAAAGAGCTATTCAATGAAGCCGAGACTGCCTGGTGGCCAGTACCTCATCCAGGCTCGACCTATGAGGTTCTCCTGGGGCACGAGGCCCCAATCGCGCGAGTCGTTCGAGGAGCGCCTGTTGTCCCCAAGGACGTAGTAGTGCCCTTCATCTACGAAAACGGGATCGTAGCTTCTTGAACTGGAACTGGTGATAAACGGTTCGTCTAGAGGTTGTCCGTTGCGGTACACATCGCCGCGCCTGATTTCTATGCTGTCGCCGGGAACGCCGATCACCCGCTTGACGAAATCTCGTGACGGGTCGTTCGGAAAGTGGAAGATCACAACCTCGCCATATTGGGGAGGCCGAAATGCATAAATCGGGCGTTCTGATCCGTTGGTGTACGCGTGCACGAATGGTATTAGCGAACCAAGATCATCCATGCCGACTCGCGCATATGCAATCTTGTTGACGAGAAGGTATTGGTCCTGCGCAAGGGTCGGGGTCATACTGGATCCCTCGACCTTGAAGTTCTGGACGCTGAACTCCATCAACACAAACAGCAGCAAAGCCAATAGGATCGTTTCGATCATCTCTCTGGCAATTCTTCTCATCAGTGAGTTCTTGTGGCTGCTTATTCCTGGTCGATACTTCGGCACCTGAGAATCACTGGTGCCAAGCGCAGTTACAATTATAGGGTAGTTGCAGGTTACCGGGTCACACATAGGCCGGCTTCTGAGCCGGCAATCTGGAGCGGGCGACAATAGGCAGACACACGGACAGCTGCTATGACGATGGCGCACTGATCTGTCAGGCTCAGAGCGGCGATCTATGTGCATTCAACAGGATTGTCGCTCGATACCAGAACCAGGTCGTAAACCTCGCCGCGCGTATGTTGGGCAACCGAGGGCAGGCAGAGGACGTAGCCCAGGACACGTTCATTTCGGCCTACCGATCGCTCAGCCGTTTCAGGGGAGGCAACCTCAGATCGTGGCTCTTCAGGATCGCAGCAAACGGCAGCCGGGATGTTCTACGTCGTCGTCAACGCAGGCCCGAGAGTTCACTAGAGCAATCTCTGGAGAGTCCTTCGTTTCAGCCCGTTTCCGGTGATGAGTCCCCTGAAGAGGCTACACAGCGCAGTGAACTCAACAGCGAGATCCAGCAAGCAATCCTGACACTGGCAATCGATCAGAGAACGGCCCTCGTGCTTGTCGATGTGCAGGGACTAAGTTACAGCGAGGCGGCCGAGGCGATGAGCGTGTCCATTGGGACCGTGAAGTCCAGGTTGAGCCGGGCGAGGTCTCGTGTGAGGGATGCCCTGATGGAGCGTCGGGAACTACTAGGGGACTGGATACGTCTTGATGAGTAAGAGGACTCATTCAAATTGCTAGGTTTTTTTGACAGATTCAGACATGGACGAACGCGAGATCTGCTGTCGTCGTACATCGACGGAGAGGTCAGCACCTCTGAGCACCTCCGCATAGAACGTCACCTAGCTGAGTGTGAAGAGTGCCAGCAGGAGCTTGAATCGCTCAGGCTGACAGTGTCGGCACTGCGTCAGTTGCCGGAGATCCAGACCGCACGTTCATTCGAGATTTCAGAGAGACCCGCACCAGTGAGGAGTGCAACTGGATGGATAGTAGGAGTACGCTTGGCCGCGTCGGCAGCAGCAGTCGTGCTGGTAGGGCTGATCCTCGCAGACGTGACTGGTCTTGTTGTGCAGTCCGATCTGACAGACTGGGCAAGACAATCTGAGAGAGCCGAGTCTCAGCCACCTGCGCAGCCAGCAGCGGCTGCTCCAGCGATGGCCCCGGCAGCCGCGGCACCGGCCGCACCTCAAGCACCCGCCGCTCCCGTTCAAGCGATGGAGGCCCAGGCTTCCGCCGCCCCCACTCAGGCTCCTGCTGCTCCTGCTCCCGCCCCTGCAGCGGCTCCAGTGGCACCAGCGGCCGCACCACCGGCCCCGACGTCTCCCCCCGTCGCTGCAGCAATGAAGAGTGAGCCCGAACCTACTTCAGCACCCGACTTAGCAATGGCTGACTCTCCCATACAGCTAAGGGCAGCCGACGAAGTCGCGGCTGCAACCTCGTCGCCAGAGTCAGCATTGGGGGTAACAACAGAGACCCTACCAACATCCACGCCTACCGCAACAGCTTCTCCCACCTCGACTGCTACCCCAGTGCCCACTAAGACGCCCGAACCTACGCCGACTCCAGTCCCAACCGCGACTCCCACCAACACACCTACACCTTCGCCGACGCCCACCGTTACGTCGACTCCAGCGAGCGAGCCGAGTCCGACCCCGACAGTAACCAACACTTCAACTAGACTTCAGCCTGGTGAGGGCGACGACTTGGCGCCACGTCCCGAATTCCCTCTACTGCAACTGGAAATTGCATTCGGAATTCTGTTGATCCTTCTTGTTGGAGTTTCATTCTGGATATCACGAAGAGGTCACTAGGCCGCGGCCCTACCGGCGGGCGCGCCTTAGAGGGGCAGCTTCAGGAGGATCAATTGGAACAGACACGGCGCCTGTTACGTCTATACAATCAAGGGCCACAATTTCGTGGTTGCCCAAATCAAGAGGAATGCAAAGCAGTTCAAGAGGAGGTCTATTGATGAACAGGCTATGGAAAAACATGGCGTTGGCAGCGGCCTCGGCCCTGCTAGTAATGTTGGTAATGGGATGTGCATTCGAGAGTGAGGCTGCGACCCACGAACCGGAAACCAAGACCGACGAGGCCGCGCCAGCATCCCTGGGTGTTGTAACTGCAGCAAGTGCAGCCACAGGGGCTCCCCTGTCCCAATCCGCGGCTCTGTTTGACAGAGTTGCGGCAGGAGAAGCAGGCATCTGGGTGACCGGGACTGGACAGGTCTCAATGGAGCCGGACCTTGTGATACTGAATCTTGGCGTCGAATCCATGGCCGAGACTGTCTCATATGCAAACGGTATGGCCGCGGACGCAATGGACGCCATCATGAATACTCTTACGGAAAACGGAGTTGAGGATCTCGACATTCAGACCCATAACTTCAACGTCCGACCGCAATATGAGTGGATAGAGATTGAAGAGGACGGCAGGAGATCAAACCGGCGTGAACTCGTTGGGTACGAAGTGACAAACAACCTCACCGCAAAGATCAGAGACCTGGAATCTGTCGGGACCTTGATCGACGATGTGATTGAGGCCGGAGGCGACGCCACGAGATTTGATGGCATCAATTTCACAGTGGAGGATACCTCCGAGGTGATGTCACAGTTGCGTGAGAATGCGATCATGGATGCAATGGAAAAGGCTCAGCAGATCGCCGATGTAGCTGGTGTGACACTTGGAAGCCTTGAATACATCACGGACTCTGCCGTGAGGACACAGAGAGTAGACCCATACGCGCCGCGGGCAGCATTCGCTCTAGCGGCAGACGAGTCCGCTGCGACTTCGATTAGCGGAGGTGAGCTCGAGGTTTCTCTAACTGTCCACACGGCTTTCTCAATTCAATAGTGGCTCTTCAGACTTGAGGATGGCGTAGCCAGTAATCCGCGAAACCGGATACTGGCCACGCTTTCACATGGGCGAATCTTCTCGATAGAGTTCATCACGGAAACTAGAATACGGGTGCGTCACTCATGATCCTCAGCGATCGAACCATCAAAGAGCAGATGTCGGCAGGCCGAATCATTATCGATCCTCTTGGTCCGAATGCGGTACAACCAGCGAGTGTGGACATCAGGCTGGACAGTGAGATCCTCGTCTTCCGCAACAACTGGCGGACACACATCGATGTGATGAAACCAGCCGACGACGTTGTGGAAAGGGTACTGATCGAAGAGGGGCGACCATTCCTGCTGCATCCTGGCCAGTTCGCGCTAGGCAGCACGCTGGAGGCGGTGACGATTCCGGATGACATCGTAGCCAGGATCGAAGGTAAGAGTTCCCTAGCCCGCTACGGTCTGCTGATTCATTCGACGGCCGGATTCGTTGACCCCGGATGGACGGGTAAGTTAACCCTCGAGTTTTCCAACGTCGGAATCCTGGGCATAACGCTCCACAAGGGAATGAAGATCGGCCACATCTCGTTTACCCAGTTGACCACGCCGGCAGAGAATCCATATGGATCAAGTGCACTCCGCAGCAAGTATCAGGGCCAGGGCGGACCTGTGGCGTCAAGGTACTACTGGGACTACCAGCTACCCATGAACGGCGATGAATCAGCGTGACGATACAGGTCTGAACTCTCGCTGGACGGGGCCTCCCCGCAATTCAAGACGACAAGATACTGTAAGCGGTAACATGGCCCGAGCGCTCGAGCTGGCCTGGAGCGCCGTTGGCCTTACCAGTCCAAATCCACCGGTCGGAGCGGTACTGGTCAGAGGCGACCGCGTTGTGGGGGAAGGATTTACCCAGCCTGCGGGGCAGGCCCACGCCGAAATGGTCGCTCTTAATGCCGCTGGAGACCTTGCCCGTGGAGCGACGCTGTACGTCACCCTGGAGCCTTGTTCACATTACGGAAGAACGCCCCCCTGCACAGAAGCCATCATTGCCGCAGGTGTCTCCGAGGTCCATGTCGCGACGATTGATAAGAATCCCCGCGTTAGTGGATCGGGGATTGCTCAGTTAAGAAGGGCTGACATCGCCGTTCATGTCGGGCAGGGTCAGTATCAGGCTGATGAGCTAAGTGCGCCGCACTCCAGGCTGGTCTCAACTGGCAGGCCGCTTGTTACCGCCAAATTCGCAATGAGCCTCGACGGGAAGATCGCGACGCGCACGGGCGATTCGAAGTGGATTACTGGTGAAGAGTCCCGACGTTACGTGCATGAACTCAGGGCACGCTCCGACGCCATAATGGCAGGCATAGGCACCGTTATAGCCGACGATCCACAACTTACTGCTCGAAGGCCCGACGGCACTCCACTGCCCCGTCAGCCGCTACGTGTGGTCGTGGATAGCTCCGGGCGAATTCCTCTCGAATCTACTCTGCTGAGGCAACCGGGTGAAGCGTTGATTGCCGCATCTGGCGGATCCGAGGAGAAGCTGGCCCATCTCGAGGAGGCAGGTGCTAAAATCCTGACTTTGTCGGCACTTGATGGACGTGTGGACCTGCTCGTTTTGCTCACGGAGCTGGGCGATCGTGGTGTAACGAGCGTCTTCGTGGAAGGTGGGGCGACACTGCTGGGTTCGCTATTCGACGCCGGTCTTGTGGACAGGGTGGTCGCGTTCGTGGCGCCAGTGATTATCGGCGGAGACTCAGCGCTGTCACCTGTCGGCGGCGTAGGGGTCGAACGCATGGCGGACGCGCTCAGACTGAAAGACATCCAAATCCAGACATTCGGTGAAGACGTGGCCGTAACCGGCTGGTGCTCACCGATCTGATGGGCCGTCGACAAGGGCGCAGGCCTGTCGATTCAGAGAATTACGCCCCTGTCCTGCATTCGAGTAATGTCCTCCCAAGTGTATCCCAGTTCCAGGATGACCTCTTCAGTGTGCTGACCGAGTTCGGGAGCGACCGAGCGAATTGAGTGAGGGGTCTCGCTGTAGTTCACAGGATGATTGGCAAGCTTTACACGCCCCAGATCTGGATGGTCGACCTCGGTGATGTAGTGGTTCGCGATAACCTGAGGGTCGTCTGGAAGTTCGGTCAAGTTCTGCACTGGAGAGAAGATGAAGTCGCCTGACCTCTCCAGGACTTCTGCCCATTCATCGTAGGTCTTTTGCGCAAATACTCCATCCAGAATGGGTATGAGTTCGTGTCGATTTTCACCCCGCGAGATCGTATCGGCAAACTTCGGATCATCGATCAGCGCTTCCAACCCTAGTGCGGCTGCGAAAGAGGGCCAGTATCTATCGGCCTGAAAGTTCGCAAGCATCATCCAGCGACCGTCTGCACATTGGTAGTAGTTCGCAAGCGGGTTGTAAGCATCTGTCCTAGGAGGATTGTAGGTAAGGTTGATTTCGGAGTCCGGCTTGTGCTGGGTGAGCAGTCCCATGCTGACGGCCAGACCCTGTAGCCAGATTGAGCTCGACAGGTGGGAAGTGTCGACGCGCTGGCCAACCCCGTGGATTGAACGAGCGACGAGAGCGGCGAGAATACCCCACCCAAGAGTGATTCCGCCTATCTGATCTCCCACAACACCCTGAACTGGATAAGGCTCAGTCCCTTCCGGGCCGGTCGCGAACATGAGCCCGCTCCGCGCCTGTGCTGCGGCATCCAATGCCGGGCTGGCCGAGTCCGGTCCGCGAGGCCCATATCCTGAGCCCGAGGCGTATATTAGCGCAGGGTTTATCTCCTTCAGTTCCTCATAGCCCAGCCCAAGTCGTTCTGCGACACCTTTGCGAAAGTTCTGAATGAAGACATCCGCGTCGGCCACGAGTTTGTGAACGATCTCGACCCCTTCCGGCTTCTTCAAGTCGATGGCAACGCTGCGCTTGTTGCGCTGGTTCGCCTCGAAGTAGGCGTTGCGCCCGGCGGGAAGACTCCGATCAACACCGGAGGCTGAGAACACGGCTCTTCCCGGATCGCCGTCCAGAGATTCGACCTTGATTACATCGGCACCAAGATCGCCGAGCATGGTTGCCGCCACTGGGCCGAACTGCCAGATCGTCCAGTCAACTACCTTGATGCCCTCCAGGGCGTGTGGTTTCACTTCCATTCAATCTGGCCTCAAGGAGAAGAATTGGGGAACTAGGCCCCTGAGCGATAACCAGAATTTAGGCTTTCTGCTTCCATCGCTCTGGCGATCGTACCGCCCTCAATGATCTTTCGGGAGGCTGCATATGGGTCCAGAGAGCCGGTCAGAACGCACTCCACCAGTTCGGCGACACCGCTGTCGCTCTCAAGTATGCGATCAACAGCCTGGTTGGCTGATGTCTTGAGCAAGCGGCCCACCTCCCGCACGGCCTGCCTCGACCTACGCTGAGCAAGTTCTCCGGAACATCTCAAGTGATCGATGCGCGAAGATGCACCTTCGTACAGTTCAGTGATGCCTTCGCCTTTGTGAGCCTGGGTAAGCAATACGGGTGGCAATGAACTCGCGCTGTCAGATTGGAGAGAGATCATCGACCTCAGGGCCGATGCGAGTTGGCCTGCCCCATCCCTGTCTGACTTGTTGACGACAAACGTATCAGCAATTTCCAGCAGCCCGGCCTTCATGGTCTGGACGCTGTCACCTGCCTCGGGTACGAGCACGACTATGACATGGTCAGCGACGCCCATTATGTCGTATTCAGACTGGCCTACTCCTACCGTCTCCACAATGATCAGTTCTTTTCCAACAGCATCCAGGAGTTTCGCCCCAGCACGTGTTACCGCGTTGAGTCCACCGGGGACGCCCTTCGTAGCAAGGCTGCGAATGTACACTCCAGGGTCTCTGTAATGAGACTGCATCCTGATGCGGTCGCCGAGCACCGCGCCGCCAGTAAACGGACTCGTGGGATCCACCGCCAGAACGCCAACGGTCTTGCCTTTGGACCGCGCAGTGGAAGTGAGTCCATCGACAATTGTGCTCTTGCCTGCCCCGGGAGGGCCAGTAATTCCGACAATACTCCCGCGGCCAGTTACTGCGTAGGCAAGGCGCATGACCTCGCGGAGTGCTGAGATGTCCCTCTCAATCCGGGTGAAGAGACGGGCGAGTGACCTTCGGTCCCCCTGAATCGCCTTCTGGAAGAGGACTTCGATTGATCGACCTGGGGCGGGTGTCTGGCTCTGGCGATCTTCAGATGACAGCGGTGACTGCATCATGTCTGAGTCACCAGAACACCTGCAATGTGAATCACATTGGAGGCCCGCAGATTCCCTGCGCAGAGATACACAGCGGTTCAGCCTGTGTCGATGGCCCTCACGAGATTGGCCATCCTGACGGCGGCCACAGCGGCGCCATAGCCGTTGTTCCCCTGCTTGCCACCGGCGCGGTTTATTGCCTGCTCGACCGTGTCCGTTGTCAGTACGCCGAATATGACCGGTACACCAGAGGCGACTGATGCGTTTGCGATTCCTTTCGCGGCTTCACCAGATACGTGAGCATAGTGATCGGTTTCGCCTCTGATCACGGCTCCCAGGCAGATCACTGCGTCGTACTGGCCGGAATCGGCCATCTTCCTGGCAACCAATGGGAGCTCGAACGATCCTGGAACAGAGGCGATCGTCACATCGTCGTCCCTGACGCCATGTGCCTCGAGACCGGCGACTGCACCCTCCTGGAGCCTGGAGGTGATGAAGTCGTTGAATTCGGCAACAACCAGGCCTACGCGCAGTCCTTCGCCGTTTAGGGAGCCTGACAGTCTGCGGCTCACGGTGCTGCCTCCGAGTTGAATTCCTCGTTCACTGGATCGAAGGCATGCCCCAGTTTTTCCTGCTTGGTCTTCAGGTAGTTTCGATTCTCAGGCGTTACCTCAGCATAGATGCCAACCTGTTCCACGATCTCAAGACCGAAGCTCTCCAGGCCCACTCTCTTTTGAGGATTGTTGGTCAGGAGTCGCATCTTCGAAACACCCAAGTCGAGTAGTATCTGAGCGCCGACACCGTATTGTCGTGGGTCCGGGGCGAAGCCTAGCGCGATATTGGCCTCGACAGTATCCATACCGGCGTCCTGAAGTTCATAGGCCTTGAGCTTGTTGTGGATGCCTATTCCCCTGCCCTCCTGTCGCATGTACAGGAAGATTCCCGATCCCTCGCGGTCGATTGCCTGAAGCGCGAGTTCCAGCTGACCGCCGCAGTCGCATCGCACGCTGCCGAACACGTCGCCGGTGAGACATTCTGAGTGCACCCGGACCAGAACGGGTTCATCTGCCGATACTTCGCCCTTTACAAGCGCAATGTGCTCGTTGGGATCTACGAGACTCCTGTAGGAAACTGCCATGAACTCGCCGTGTTCCGTGGGGACCCTGGCTTGCGCTACGCGCTCGATCAGTCTCTCATGTTCCCTGCGGAATGTGATTATGTCGGCAACCGTGACTATCTTGAGGTTATGCTTCTTGGAAAATTCCTCAAGTGTTGGCAACCGAGCCATGGTGCCGTCGTCTGCCATGACCTCGCATATGACGCTCGCTGGATACAGACCGGCCAAACGCGCCAGATCGACAGAGGCTTCCGTCTGTCCTGCACGCTTAAGGACCCCTCCTTCCATGTAGCGAAGAGGAAAGATATGACCAGGTCGTCCCAGATCTTCTGGAACAGTGTTCGAGTCGATCAGGGCCCGAATCGTGGCGGCCCTGTCGAAGGCCGAGATTCCGGTCGTTGCCCCGGTGAGCACGTCGACAGAAACAGTGAATGCCGTTCCAAGCCGGGCCGTGTTGTCCTGGGTCATCAGCGGAATTCTGAGCTCTTCCAGGCGCTGTCCCAGCATTGGCATACAGATTAGTCCGCGAGCATGTGTGGCCATAAAGTTGATGTGCTGGGCAGTGACGCATTCCGCCGCCATAGCGAGGTCGCCCTCGTTTTCGCGGTCCTCGTCATCACAGATGATGACCATCTTGCCGGCCCTGATGTCGGCTATCGCTTCCTCGACAGTAGCGAGGGGCATGTCTATACCTCCAGACGCCAGTCAGAGCTCATCGGCTGTGTCCACGGGCAACCGCGGACCTGCGGCCAGTCGTTCGACGTACTTGGCGATTATGTCCACTTCGAGATTCACTGGATCGCCTAGTTTGAGGGTCCCGAAAATCGTGTTCTCCCATGTGTACGGAACGATCGTCACCGAGAAGGTGCGGTAGTCACAGTCTACAACCGTCAGACTGGTACCGTCCACAGCTACGAAACCTTTTTCGACCACATAGCGCATGATGCTGTCATCCGCTTCAAACTTAAAGTTGCGAGCCCCGCCCTCCTGCTCAACGGACAACACTCTACCAGTACCGTCTATATGGCCCTGGACTATGTGACCTCCGAATCTGCCGTCAGTAGCCATAGGTCGTTCCAGGTTGACAAAGTCCCCTTCTTTCAGGGCTCCAAGGTTGGTCCGTCTGAGAGTCTCGGGAACAGTGTCGACGCTGAAGGATGAATCACTCCTGTCAGTGACGGTAAGGCAGGCGCCGTTTACGCTGATGCTGTCCGATACTTTCAGATCGTCCATGACAGTGGAGGCCGAAATTGTGAGACCCGTATTCGAGGCTCCGGCTACACTGCCGACTTCTTCCACTATGCCGGTGAACATCGCACTCTCCAGACGTCTGTTGAACTGTGCCGACAATAGTAAACCAGTCAAAGAGTAATTGGAATCTACGTTGGCGAGTGGAAGAGGGTTGCAGTATGATTCTCGCCGCAGAGAACAAACAGTGCCCTGTGGGAGAGACCCCTTATGAGAATCGTGGACTTGAAGTTGTGGGAATTGCGCGGGGTGATGGAACACCCGGACCCGTTTTGGGAAGAGCGTCTCATCAGACCGGTCGACGTATACCCAGAGTTTCGGGAGCAGGGCCCGGACTACTCCACCAGCTTCGGCAACGGCCACTACAGCGTGCGCTCCATCTTCCTGGAGATTCACACTGATGACGGCATTGTGGGGCTCTCCGGCCCATGTGGCCTGTCCGAAGCATTTGTAATCGATACGGCCCTCAAGCCACTGCTAATCGACAGAGACCCCCTGGCAATAGAGTTGCTGTGGGACCTCATGTACAGGTCTTCGATTCATGGCCGCAAGGGCGAGACTATGATGGCGATAAGCGTGGTCGACTGTGGTCTCTGGGACCTCAAGGGGAAAGCACTCAATCAGCCAGTCTATAGGCTGTTGGGAGGACCTACTCGCACGAGTTTTCCCGCGTATGCGAGCGCACTGGGCTTCTCCATTGAACCCGAGGCCGTGGCCAAGCGGGCATCCGAGTTCGCGGCGGAAGGGTTCACAGCGACCAAGTGGTTCTTCAGAGACGGACCCGCAGACGGTCGCGCGGGTATTCAGAGAAACCTGCAGTTGGCCCAGGTACTCCGCGATGCAGTCGGCGACAACGTCGACATTATGCTCGACGCGTGGAGCTCGTGGGACGTGCCATACGCGATTCGCATGGCGAACGAGCTTGCACACTACGGAATCAGGTGGCTGGAAGAGCCTGTGATGGCCGACAAGCTCCAAAGCTACATCGAAATCCAGAGAAACTCGCCCATCAACATATCTGGAGGCGAGCACGAATACACGCGCTGGGGATTCAGGTCTATCGTCGAGAACCGGGCTATGGACGTCCTGCAGCCCGACATCTTCTGGTGCGGAGGCATCACTGAGACAGTCAAGATCTGCGCTCTGGCGTCCGCGTTCGACCTGCCGGTGATTCCGCACGGCCACAGTTCACACGCTACGGCCCACCTGATTGCTTCACAGGCTCCCTCAACGACACCGATTCAGGAATACCTCATCAAGTGGAATGCTATTCACCAGTTCTTCCTGAAGAATCCACTCCAGCCCATAAACGGGATGATCACCGTACCAGACGCGCCTGGGTTGGGGCTGGAACTCGACGACCTCAAGGTCGCTGCAGAGCGTGAGATCACCTTCAGGGACTTCTAGTCGAGAAAGATCGAGCCGAATGCAGATTACTGATGTGACGACGACGGTCCTCCGTGACCCACGTGGGGCACCGATACAGGACGCCACAATTCCGCCTCCTCCTGCAGGCGCAGGTGGACGATCCCAACTCTTCGTGCATATTCACACCGACGAGGGTGTGGAAGGATTTGGGCTCGGGCAGTCCAGCCCTGGCGTACGCGAGGTCATCGAGCAAGGCTTCAAAGACCTCCTGATAGGTCAGGACCCTTTTAACATCGAGAAGTTGTGGAGCGACATGTTCTGGCGCGTTCGTGGGTACGGTCGCAAGGGGATTGCTTTCTGCGCGCTGTCCGCCGTGGACATCGGACTCTGGGACCTGAAGGCCAAGGCCCTTGGACTCCCGCTCTATAGGCTACTGGGGCCGTTTCAGGAGTCTGTGCCGATCTACGGCTCAGGTGGGTGGACCAACTTCACAGTCGACGAGTTGATCGCCGAGACCAGCGAATGGGTCGAACAGGGCGTGAAGCGTGTGAAGATCAAGGTCGGCAAGGACTTTGGGAGGGCAGAGCGCGAGGATATCGAACGCGTCGGCGCCGTCCGAAAAGCCCTAGGCAATGACGTCGCGATCTACATCGACGCCAACAACGGCTACCACCCCAAACAGGCCATATACATGGCGCGGGAGTTCGAGCAGTTTCAGGTCGGCTGGTTCGAGGAGCCGGTGTTGGCAGACGACATCGACGGTCTTGCTAGGATCGCTTCATCCACGACTATACCTGTGGCTACCGGGGAGCACGAGTACACAAAGTACGGCTTCAAGGAGCTGATCTCACGCGGCGGGGCCGACATCGTTCAGCCAGACGTTGGTCGCGTCGGCGGCATAACTGAGTGGATGAAAGTCGCTCACATGGCACACGGATTCGACCTGCCAGTGGTCCCTCACGGTGTCCAACTGGTGCACCTGCACCTCTGTTGCGCTACTCCAAACTTGAAGGTCGTCGAGTACCTGAAGGTCGCCCACGAGGCCGACAAGGTCTGGTACACCGAATTCCCTGAGCACAAAGATGGGATGTGGTCGCCCTTCCCAGACAAGCTCGGACTTGGGTTAGAACTTAACCCGGACTCGGTGGAGCAGTACGCGGTCTGAGTTTCGTGGCCCCCTGAGGCTACGCCAGCTTCTCGGCGATCGAAATCACACTGGAAGCAGCTTGATCCATTAACTCAGTTATCGACGGATCAGTGATCGTGCCGTCTTCGGTCATGAAGTTTGTTACCGTGGGCAGTAGCACCCGCGGCTGGTGGACCACGATAGCGCTCTCGGACTCCAGGCTGTAGGTCGCGTGCATGTGCATCCTTGCGCAGGCCGAGCGACCTGGTCCTGTCCCAATCACAAAGAAGACCTTGCCCTGTAGTACGTTGCCCTGCCTGGAAGCCCACTCGAACGCATTCTTGAGTGCGCTCGTCATGGAGGAGTTGTACTCCGGGCACGCGATGACTATTGCGTCCGCGTTTACGATCGCCTGCCTCATCCCTTCCACCTCGGGCGGTATGCCCTCCGTCCGTTCAGCGTCCGGGTGGTACATCGGCACGACGTTGAGATCAAAGACCTCTGTCTCAGCACCCTGTGCGGCGAATGCCCCCATGGCCCTGTTGAGCAGCTTCAGGTTCCAAGACTCTCGTCTCAAGCTGCCGCATATTCCTAGTATCTTCATGTACTGGCTAGCCTCTCGTCATGAACTAATTACTAATGCTGATAACTGATCCAGTATAGATGAGACTAGATGCCCACGTACGGGAAGTCAGGAACGAAGGAGTGCCGGCAGTCGCTTGAGGTGTTCGATGTTGTTCGCGGGTACAAAGTGGTCCACGTAGGGCATCGCCGCCTGGAGTCCACGAGCCAGAGGCTGGAAGTCGTCAGTTCCGGCGAGGGGGTTGAGCCAGACCAGGTTGCGGACCCTCAACCGCATTCGGGATATCTGGTGGGCTAGCTCCCTTGGCTCACCTGTCTCCCAGCCGTCGCTCAGAAGGAACACAGTAGTGAAGCGGTCTTCGAGAACCTCGTAGGCGGTGTTTATTCTCTGGAGGCTCTCGCCGATGCGAGTGCCGCCCGACCAGTGATTGACTGCCAAGCCCACGCGGTAGAGGGCCTCCGAGAAGCTGGGTACCAGCAACTCGCGCGTGACCCTGGTAACCGACGTACTGAAAACGAATGTCTCGACCCGACGTGTGTGCTGCCCGACGGCGTAGGCAAGTTGGAGAAGGAGCCGGGCGTACCTGTCCATGGAGCCGCTCACGTCGAGGATCAACATGAGTCGAGGCGTTCTGGGCACACGCCGCAACCTAGGCAATCTAATCGGATCACCGCCGGTGCTTAGACTGAGCCGCATGGCGCTCCTGAGGTCTGGAACGCCCTTTCGCTTATCTCGCTTACGTCTGCGACCGGGTCTGGATGCGAGCGCCCTCACCATGCGCGCAGCTATTTTCGAGAGTTCAGACAGGTCTTCGCTATCGAGCGAAGACAGATCACGCTGCGCAGTAACGTGCTGTGCGCTGGCTCCTGTGCGAAGCAATTGTATGATTGTGTCTTTGGACTCGGGATCGTCTTCTGGAACGCCCAGTCCACGGGGCATTCGCCCGACCGTCCTTGTCTGTCCAAAATTGGCCGTAGGGTCTGCCTGAGGTTCCGGACGTCTGGTAAGAGGTTCAAAATTCCAGAACTGACCAAACAGACTGTCGAAAACTCCCAGTTGGTCCTGACGAGACACCAGAAGCGACCTTAGAGACCAGTAAACCCGGCCCTCTGTCATGATGTCCAGGTGGCCAACGGCCCGGATAGCATCGGCAGTTTCCTGCGGGCCCACAAGAAGGCCGTGCTCCCGCAGCACACGACAGAACCGGGTCAGGTGAGAAATGAAATCGTAATCAACCCCTGGGCCAGTCTGGGTCACAGGAGAGATCCGGACTGGTCACCTGCCCCCTGCTCCGCCCACTTGCCCTGCTCGACGGCAGTTAGGAAATCCAGCACAAGGCGATTGAAGAGATCAGGGTCTTCCAGATTTATCGCGTGCCCAGCCTGCGGCATAACGGCTAGGCCAGACTTGGGGATGCAGCGTTTCATGAAGACGCTGGTCTCGATGCAGGGGTCGTCTTCGTCTCCGGTCATGATCAAGGTAGGGACTCGTAGCGCCTTCATACGCTCTTCGAGGGCGAAGATAGTGGGCCTCCTGCCCTGAACTCCCGCGAAGGTCAATGCCGACCCGAGCGGTGAGTGCTCCATCAGGCCCAGCCTGAATTCCTCGAACCCGAGCGGATCCTTGCGCAGCAGTTGGACTCGTGTGGGACTGTTGGAGTAGTCGTCCATGGACTCCATGCCACCGGCCCTCATACGGTCTGCGCGCTCAGTAACGTTCACGCGAAACGGTTCCGGGTCAGTCGATCCTGCTCCTGTACCCGCGACAACCAGAGACCGTGCCATCTCTGGGTATGTCAGCCCAAAGTTGAGGGCCACGTTTCCTCCCATTGACAGTCCGCCGATGTGGGCAAACTCGATCCCCAGGTGATCGAGCAGTCCCTTGAGGTCGTCGACCGAGTTCTCTTGAGTGTAGTCGTCAATGGAGTCAGGTACCGACGAGGGTGGGTATCCCCTTGCGTTGTAGGTGATCACCGTGTAGCGCCGGCTGAAGAACTGGACCTGCTGCTTCCAAGAGCGATAGTCACCGGCGAACTCGTGGCTCCAGACGAGTGGGAAGCCCGAGCCGTGCTGCTCATAGTAGAGTTCTACGCCATTTACTGGTGCGAGGGGCATTGCCTTTAGCCTCCAAAATGTACTTCTCCGGGCGAACGGATGCCGGGCCACAGTCAACCACAACGGGAGTTGCATCGCAACCGGGCATGAATCGCCGCATTGAATCAGTAAATTAGCCAGTTGCGCTATAATCTCGATGAATCGCATCAGGTGAGGAAACGGAAAGGCAGCCGTGGCCAAAGTCCGAATAATGTACTGGAAAGAAATTCCCGTTCAAGTCCAGGCTCAGGATGACTCAGGCACAGTCTCGCGGCAACTCGATCCCCGGTTTCAGGAAGGCGTCGACGCCGTAGCAATGTTCGACGGTTCAGCAGGTACGGACGACTACCTCATGGCATGGGAATGGGGGGAGTTCAAGGAACTAAGCGGTTCGGCCGAGGCTGCGGCCGACGAATCGGCGGCGAAGTTGAACAACGCCTTTCCCAAAGACTTCGTCGCCCGAATTCGAGATCTTCAGCGTGAGGGACGACGTGATACGACACCTGGTGCGATCGATCACTGGCTTGAGCAGTGAACCACTTTTCTTCAGGTAGGTAAGTAATGGCGACTGGCCAAAAGGGCATAAAAACAATCCTGGACCGAGTCTCCGCTGGGGAGGTCCTGATCTCTGATGGAGCAACCGGGACCTACTTGCAGCAGCGAGGACTTGAAGCCGGAGGCTGTCCCGAGGAGTTCAACGCGAGCCATCCTGACATAGTCCGAGGTATGGCACGCGACTACTTCGCCGCCGGGTCCGACATTGTGTTGACCAACTCGTTTGGCGGATCCAAATTCATGCAGAAGAAGTACGGGTATGAGGGCCAGGTAGAAGAATTTAACCGGCTTGCTGCTGAGCACGCCGCCAGTCAGAGGCCTTCCGACCAACACTTCGTTGCAGCTTCGGTAGGTCCTACTGGAGAGATGATGGAGCCTCTTCCTGACGGCGTCAGTGAGTCCGAGATGTACGACGCTCTCGCCGAACAGATTACTGCCCTGGCTGATGGTGGAGCCGATGCGATTTTGGTAGAGACCCAGATGGCGTTAGAAGAGGCAGTTACTGGCATCCGGGCCGCCAAGGAAAACACCAACCTGCCTGTGTTCGCAACCATGGTCTTCGATCTCGGGCCACGAGGTTTCTTCACCATGATGGGCGTGACTCCTGAAAAGGCAGTGCACGATCTTCGTGAGGCTGGTGCTGACGTAGTGGGCGCGAACTGCGGAAACGGAATCGATAAGATGGTCGATCTCGCCGTGCAGATGCGCGCAGCAGACGACGGCCTGATGTTGATCCACTCCAACGCTGGCATTCCGGACATGAAGGGCGGGCAGATCATCTACAACGAAGGTCCCGAATTCATGGCAGAACGGTTCAAGCGGCTCGCCGACATGGGCATAAACGTCCTCGGTGGGTGCTGCGGTACCGGGCCTGACCACATCAGGGCCCTGCGAGCCGCCGTAAAGTAATCGGCGGCGCTTGCGCCCATTTTGCGGTAATCAGTGAGTACGCAAGAATTGAAATCTCGTGAGGAAGCGACGATGACACAGCCAGCGATAGCCAAGCGAGGAATGGTATCCGAGAAGCTGAAAGAAATAGGTTCTTGCCTTGAACTCGTACCCATGGACCCGCACTTCAAGAACATTTCCGTCGGCCTGTATTACAAGGACGGCATCTGTACTGCATGGAGTTTCAGTCAGGCTTCCGGTGTTGAGGAACGGCTCAAGCAGATTCGTGACCAGATGGTCCGATTAGGTGGCGTGCGGCCCGTAGAAGGATCGGACATCCAGTTTTCGTTCCCATGCGGCGTGGTCCACATGAGACCAGTGAAGTTCCTGTTAACGCAGGCCGTGACGAAGGCGCCTGACTTCACTCACCCAACAGGATCCATGACCATTAAGGACTCGAAGTCCAACTTGATGCTGACCACTACGGGAGCCAATACGGATGACGGCTACCAATATCACGTTGCCGGCGAAGGTGATGTGAAGAATCCTACTTTGAGACTCCGCATGGTCGTCGCTGGATTCATGCGATACGGCGAGATGGAGAAAGTGGGAGACACGGAAGTCGCTTTCTCGTGCGGCTGGCAACACGATGAGCTGGTGCGGCTGCTTCTACCCTACTCCAGGAACATAAGCGCCGTGGAATCCATGCTGGAGGCTGAAGCGATACGAGGTCAGATGACCACGAGCACGCTGGGATTCACGCCACTCTAGCCCTCCGAATTGGGCTGTCACTGCGCCGACACTAGGCTGACAGGCTATCTAACAGGAGACCATGATGGTATTCACAGAGACGATGACTCCACGAGAACGGACCATGGCTGCGCTGAACCGCCAGCCAGTGGACAGGCCTCCAGTGGCCAATCCCACGAACGTGGCCACAGTCGATCTGATGGACCTCGTGGACGCTCCATTCCCGGACGCTTGTCGTGACCCGGAGCTTGCGGCTCGACTGGCCGCTACGGGCTACACCGAATTGGGTTTCGATGCTGTTGCGCCATACTTTACGATCATCCAGGAGTCGTCGGCTCTGGGCTGCGACATGCAGTGGGAGGACAAGGACAACTGGCCTACCGTGCGTATGTACCGGCCAATATGGAAGGACTCACGGGACGTAAACATTCCCTCAGGGTTCCTCGAGCACCCAGACAACATCGCGATTACCAAGTCGATCGAGATTCTCAAGCAGGAAATCGGCGATGAGGTCGCCATCATCGGCAAGACCATGGGGCCGTGGACGCTGGCATACCACGTCTTCGGAGTCGAAAACTTTCTGCTCATGACGATTGATGATCCCGAAGAGACGATGCGCTGTCTTCACAAGTTGAAGGAGCTGTCGGTGATGTTCGGTGAGGCCCAGATCGCGGCAGGCGCTGACGCTCTAACCTTTCCCGACCATGCGACCGGTGATCTGGTGAGCGGCGAGTACTACCGCCGTTTCCTCCAGGACATTCACATCGAAATGTCGGAGAGGTTGAACGTGCCTCTCATTCTGCACATTTGCGGCAACACACTGGACAGGATGCCCTACATCGCAGATACCGGGATGGCATATTTCCACTTCGATTCCAAGAACGACCCTCAGGCCGCGATGGACATGGTAGAGGGCAAGATCGGGCTTGTTGGAAACATAAACAACCCGACTACGCTGTACGCACGTGGACCTGCCGAGGTGCGTGAAGAGGTGTTTGCCTGCCTGGACGCTGGAGTGCAGATGATCGCTCCCGAATGCGCGATCCCCCTGGCGACCAAGCTGGAGAACCTGATTGCGATACCTGAAGCGGTAAGGGAGTGGTGCGAGACCAACGCCTGAGCAGACCGCCTAGATTGCCAAACTTGAGGCTTGCTAGAATCCGTGCGACCGCCCAAAGAACCAGTGAGAGAGAGCAGACATGCCGGTAGTCCATGAGGGACTCAAACAAGAACTTGGCTGGGTTACCAGGCAGTTCGAACAGGACCACATTCGCGGACAGTGGGACCACGCTGATCCGCTTATGCAACAGATCAGCTACGAGTTGATCGTGGGAAGTCACCACGAGGTAGATCGACTTACGGTCCAGGCTCTTGGTGATGGATTTTCCGCAAACACCATTCTCGATGACGGTCTCATTGCAGGTATGGCGATCGTAGGCATCAAGTTCAGGGACAACGTGATTTTCGTTCCAGAGGTGCTTGTCGCCGCCCGGGCAATGAAGGCCGGCATGGCACACATCGAGCCAATTCTCTCGGAGTCTGGTGTTGAACCAGTCGGTACCATCATCATGGGCACCGTGAAGGGCGACCTCCACGACATAGGAAAGAACCTGTGCATCATGATGCTGCGTGGAGCCGGGTTTGTTGTCCACGACCTCGGCGTCGATACTTCACCTGACGAATTCATCGACGCGGTCGTCGAGCACGAGGCAGACGTTCTAGGAATGTCGGCGCTTCTCACGACTACGATGCCTAATATGGGCCGGACCATCGACGCATTCGAGGAGAACGGTCTGAGGGACATCGTGAAGATCATGGTTGGCGGCGCACCCCTCACACAGGAGTTCGCTGACGACTTTGGCGCAGACGGCTACGGCAAGGACGCTATGGAGTGCGTCGACATGGCTAAGCGGTTCGTCGGTCTGCTCGAAGCTGAAGAGCCGGTGCCGGTAGCGTAGTGGCGGACCGGGCGCCGTTCGACCCTCAAAAGTACCGTCGCAGCATGTTGCGCCTCGAGGATATATTCCGAGGCATCAATGAGACTGCCAACGAAGTATCCAAGTACCGGTGTCCGTACAAGAACGCCCAGAGTCGATGCACGGCTGGCTTCGGATGCCGTAACCAGGACCGAAGCGTTCCGAGTGGAGAGTTGTTCGTGTGCACCGGCGATGACAAGCTGGACTACAGGGCCGCCTGGGAATTATAGACTTTAGGGTTTATAACTTCCCTTAAAGCGGCGTTGATGAGCAATTAACATTACGCTGGTATTGTGAACTCATGAACAATGCCACTTACTCTGACCAACGAGAGTCAAGCTGGATGCGAAGGCTGGCATCTCACTACCAGCAGATGCGGTCCGCGTTTCCTGACGACCAGCTTATCGTCCTGTTTGATGTCGACGGCACCATAGTCGACCTCAGGCACATGGTTCTGCGTCTGCTTCGCGAGTACGACCAGAAGCACCTGACCAGCTACTTTCCCGAGATCGGCCTGCGCGACATCGATGTAAGCGAGAACCAGATCGATGCACTCCTCGAAGGAATGCCGCACCTTAGCGATGACGTCAAGGCTGATGTCATCTCCTGGTATAGGAAGAGATACTGGGACAGCGACGTCATGCTGGAGTCCCATCGACCCTATGCTGGCGTCATGGAGGTGATGCGCTGGTTCCAGATTCAGCCGGGAACAAGCGTCGGCATCAATACCGCTCGAACTGAGCGTCTTAGGGCCGACACTCTCCGTTCACTCAATGCGCTGGGCAGTGAGTTCAAGGTCTACTTCAGGGATGACCTCGTCTATATGAGCCCCTATACCTGGGAGAAAAAGATCGAGTGCGCGAAGTGTGAGGGTATCCGATACTTCCAGAACAAGGGCTATCGTGTAGTGGCGTTCATCGACAACGAGCCTGCCAACCTGGAGGCGGTCGCTGACATGGAGGATGCAGGCGATATTCTACTCCTCCACGCGGACACACTCTTCGAAACGGCGCGCTCAAGACTTCCACGAACTACGGTCAGCGGGGACAAGTACGACATCGCGGAACTGGCATCCCCTGAAGACCTGCCAAGGCACGTCCAATTCGTCTGGCACGGAGTCAATGACCGGGACAGCCTGAGCCGCTTTATCGGATCGGACGTCCAGTGGTGCGAGGCTGCAGTGCGAACGAACCCTGCGACTGGAAGGCTCGTGCTGAATCTTGACCCAATCGACGAAGCGTTGCCGGGCGACCCCATGGAACTTGGCGAGCTTCTAAGCTTCTGTTACGACGCAGGTCGGTCGGTAAAGCTCGACATTATGGAGAACGGTCCCACCCTCGGAAAGCTCATGAAAGAGATCAAGTCTCGGGGTGGGAACTTCCCTCAACTGTGGTTCAGCGCAACTGTCGATGTCCTCGGCGAGGATGGGTTCAGAAAGCTCCGTAACGAATTCCCTGACGCCGTAATCCAGTGTCCGGTAGACTTTATGGCGCCCCTGGTACTTGCCATGCCGGAGGAGGCTCAGCGTATCCTCTCCAGCGTCACCGAATGGGGCATAAGTCGAGTGTCCATAAACTGGAAGAATCTCCTCAGGCGGCAGGTCCTGGACGCGCTGGAGAGCTGGGGCTACGAGATCAACATCTACAACATACCGGACCTTGAGTCGTTCCTTAAGGCGGCGCTACTGCTGCCGACTTCGCTGACCTCGGACTTCAGCTTCGAAAAGCAGGCGTCAACTGACCTAACTGCCTTCCGGGCCAGAGAGAGTCGAACGAGTTGGGTAGCCGGGAACTGAGGGACGCTGTGTCATCTGTTCCTGGGAATCGACCGTCCTCGGTCGAGAGCGCTAGCCCTGTAATGCGCGGATCAACTCGCGCGTTCATGGGCGAAACTATTGGGACATACATCCTGGTGCTGTTTGGCATTGGTTCGGTTGCAGCAGCCGTGGCGACAGGGGCCCAGATGGGCCTGTGGCAGGTAGCCGTGGTGTGGGCCTTTGGCGTTGCGCTTGCAATCTACGTGTCCGCGAACGTATCCGGTGCGCACCTCAATCCGGCAGTTAGCCTGGCGTTTGCCATCTTCAGACGCTCCGAGTTCTCCTTCCGAATGCTTCCTCTCTACTGGACAGCCCAACTTCTCGGGGCCATTCTCGCCGGAGTGACCATTCTGGCCGTCTTTTCACCGTTCATTGTTCGCTTCGAATCGGACAACGGCATAGTGAGAGGAGAGGCCGGTAGCCAGCTTTCAGCAATGATGTTCGGGGAGTACTTCCCGAATCCCGCCATGTATGGCACCGGCCCAGATGCTGCTGCGCTAATCTCACCCGCGGGAGCGGCTTTCGTCGAGGGATTCGGCACTGCGATTCTTGCTCTGGTCATCTTTTCCCTGACAGACCGACGAAACGCCGGGCTGTCTACCAGGAACATGACACCTCTCCTGTGATCAGCCTGTTTGCTCCGCTGACCCAGGCAGGTTGGAATCCTGCCAGGGATTTCGGGCCGCGCATCGTAGCATTCCTAGCGGGCTGGGGCAGCATCGCGATCCCTGGACCTTCGAATGGTTTCTGGGTATACATCGTCGGGCCCATGATTGGCGCTCCAATCGGCGCCGCAGTCCACGAGTACCTGTTAAGGCCCGGACTTCAGCGCATCACGTCATCCAGTAATGGGAACGTGAGGAGAGAAAGTTCATGACCACCACGCTGTTCGTCTGCGTCCACAACGCTGGAAGAAGTCAGATGGCCGCGTCGATCTTCAACTCTCTGGCAGACCGCCTC